>JAOUMJ010000007.1 GCA_029881495.1 Nitrospinota bacterium
GCTCTTGGCTTTTTCGATCAGCTCAAAAACCTTGTCGAGCTTGTGCCAGTTGTCCTTCCCCGCCGTTTTGAGGTGGGATATCTGAAGCCTCGCCCCCGATCTTCTGGCAATCTCGATCGCCTCTTCTATCGATTCAACAAGCGTTTGACCCTCCGAGCGGATATGCGTGGCGAAGATCTTCCCGCTATCCTTGAGTACGGAGGTTACCTCTGCAACCTCCTCAACGGTGGAGAAGCAGGCTGGAGGGTATACGAGACCGATGCTCATACCTGCCGCCCCCTGGTCGAGGCTTTCTTTCAGCCTCCTTTTCATCTCCGCGATATGCTCTTTGGTGACTTTTACGTTCTGCGTGCCGACAACAGAGGCTCTAAGCGTGTTATATCCGACCAAGCCGACGTAGTTCACCGACGAACCTTTTTCGGCGAGCCTTTGCCAGTATTCATCGAATGTTTTCCAGTTCAGGTCGAGGCCGAACTGCTCCTTGTACGATTCGCGTCTTATTTTCAGTATCTCGCCATCTATCGGAGCGGAGGAGTAGCCGCAGTTTCCCCCTATCTCCGTTGTTACCCCCTGCATTATCTTCCCCTGCGCTTCGGGATCGAACAGGAGGTAGTAGTCGGAATGTGAGTGGACGTCAACGAAACCGGGGAGAGTGTAAAGCCCCTCTCCGTCTATTTCAATCTTTGCTTCTTCGTCAATTTTTCCGGTTTTGGCAATGATACCTTCTTTAATGCCGAGGTCTGTCTTGGCAGAGCCGCCGTTATCTAGGCCGAAGAGGGTGGAGTTCCTGATTACATAATCAAGCATTGGGGTCGGTTATCTGGCGGAGAGCCTGTCGGCGCCGAAGTGCTGTTCATATATGCTTCTGTAAATTCCGTAGTTCCGCAGTACCTGTTTCACATACCCCCTTGTTTCGGGATACGGTATCTGTTCGATGAACTCCTCGATATCGTCGTAGGAGTACCTTTTGAACCATTCGGTAACCTTGCTTTTTCCCGCGTTGTAGGAGGCGATTGCCGGTATGATATCGCCGTCGGAATCCTTCAGGAGGAAGGCGAGGTAGAAAGCGCCCATCTTGATGTTTGTATCGGGGTCATGAAGCGTTTCTGCCTTGAAATTCTCGATGCTAAGCGCTCTGGAGATCCTTTTTCCGGTAGCGGGGATTATCTGCATGAGGCCGCGCGCGTTGGCAGGGGAGATCGATCTTGTATTGAAACTGCTCTCCTGCCTTATTATCGAGAGAATAAGAAAGGGATCGATCCCGTTTCTGTCCGCTTCATTGAGGATCGTTTCCCAATGCGAGAGGGGGAACATCAGCATGGTGACCAGTCCGCGCGCTTTAGCCGCTTTCTCGTTGTCGCCCCAGAGTTTCCAGAACTGTCTCAGTACGGAGGGGTAGTCGTCTATGCTGAAGTATACATAGCTGAGCCAGATGTTGTTTTCGGTGGTTTCTTCCAGGTTAACCGCGATCCGGTTGACAAGTTTTTGTCCATGCTTGGGAAATCCAAGTTTTCCCCAGTTCTGGGCGGCATTCAGATACCATTTCTGGCGGGCGTCGAGCTTCGGTTTATATTTCATTTTGGAAAAGGAGTCGTCAAGCTCCTTCTGAACCAGTTCTCTCAGCTTGAAACCGTCCGGGTGAGCAAGCGACGCCTGGGCGTAAACAGGTTTTGCATATCCGGATGAAGCGGAATGAGTGTAGTAGGAGAATGGGAATTTCTTTTTAAGTGTCGCGTAATAATTTTCGCCGCTCTTTCCCATCTTTTCCTGGTTTCGGCCAAGCCAATAGTAGACCTTCGACAGTTCGTCCGAATATGGATAGGAGTAGACATACCGCAAAAATGTTTTATCCGCGTCCTCATGCTGTCCAAGTTTGTAGTAGAGCCAGCCGAGGTGCCACAGGCAGTCTTCTGCGATTTCAGTCCGCGGGAAATTCTTCACGGCAAGATTGAAGTTTTTGATGGCGGAGTCGTACTTTTTCTCCTTCTCTTCGATCCTCGCGGATATGTAGTAGGCCAGAGCTGTATGGGGATGGTTTGGATACTCCCTTATCATCTCGGACAGAATGTGATGCGCCTGCATATCTTTCCCCTGGTTCCAGAGGAGTCGCGATAGATGATACATCGCCTGCGGGCTCTCTTTTGTTACCGGGCGGAGATTAATGATCTTATTGTACTGAGTTATGGACCTGTCGATCTTGCCAAGCCGCTTGAGGCAGATCGCCAGTTTTAACATAAGCTCCGAACGCTCTTCATATGTGGTTCCCCGGTCACGTATCAGCCTCAATAGATAGTCCTCGGCGTCCTTGAACATGCCGTTCCTCATAAGTACCTGGACCCTTCTGTACTTCAGCCTGTAACTTGCCGTTGGGAAACCGCCGGGATACTCTTTTTGCATTCTGGCGGTCTGCTTGAATGCCGTTTGTGAGATAGGCGAATGAGGAAACATGTAGTAGATCTTCTGGTACGTTCTGTACGCATCTTCAGAGTCGCCGGTTATTTCGAGATATTGGGCATATTCCCAAAGGGCGTCCTCGGTCTGGTCGGGTCCCTGGCTTAAATGATTCTTTATAAGAACCATCGCATCCTTCACGTTGCCGCGTTTTACCAAGCCTTTTGCCTTGTAAATGACCATCCTTGAGTAGAGGGGGGAGAAGGGGAACTCAGCCAGAAATCTGTCGGCGATATTTACCAGCTCTTCATAATCCTCCCTGTCTAGCAACATCTGTGCGATATTGAATAGCGCGTAATCACCCACCAGGTCGTTTTTACCCGCCTTTCGGAAATGCCTTTCCGCTTCGATATTGTTATTCAGTTTGGAGTAGGCATGCCCTCTCAGGTAGGCAACGTTCGCAGCGTCCTGGCTTCTGATAAACGTGTGGATATTGTCGAGTTCCGCAAGAGCAGAGGGATAATCTTCAATGTCGAAATATTTTATTACATTCCCAAAAGGGTTGGGCGTGGTGGCGTATGCAGGTTTACTGGTGAATAAAAAAGGTACAATGATGGCAATTATTAAAAGAGCGTTCCCCCTTACATCTTTATCCATCCATATATTATAACCATAAAATGAAATTACTAAAGCCCCCTGTAACAATTTGAAATAAAATCCGATATCTCTTCGGAATGATTGCCGGATGAGACGCTGTCTATCCAAACGGATCCCTTTACCTGGTTGAACCATGTTATCTGGCGCTTGGCGTAGCGCCTTGTCTCCTGCTGAATTTCGGATGTGAGCCGCTCAAGGGGGAGTTCCCCGTCAATATGTTTCACTATCTGCTTATATCCAACGCTCTGGAACGGTTTGCACCCCTTTGAAAAGCCTTTATTGAATATTCCGGCGGTCTCCTCAATCCATCCGCCAGCGATCATATCCTCAACCCTCCTGTTTATACGGTCATATACCTTTTCTCTAGGCCCACAGAGGACGAAATAATCGGCGTCGTACATGGGGGCTTCTCTGGTTTCGCCGTTATTTTCCTTTGGTAGGAGAGCGTTCTCGATTCCCCTGATGATGCGGTGCGTATCGTTTGGGTGTATTTTTGAGGCTCTTTTCGGGTCGAGACGTATCAGCCACTGGTAGAGCGCCTCTGTCCCTTCTTCTTTCATGTTTTGCAGGAGCGAATCCCGCAGTTCCGGGTTTTTGGCCGCACCCCCTTCGAGATTCTGCAGAACCGATCTTATGTATAGCCCGGTGCCGCCGGTCAGTATCGGTACGTTTCCGCGCGAAAATATTTCCTCAATGATCCTCTGGGCATCCTCCCTGAAGTTCCAGAGGGAGTATTCGGCGTCAGGCTCCAGGATGTCTATAAGATGGTGCGGAACTCGTTCGCGAAACTCCCTGACCGGCTTGCCGGAGCCGATGTCGAAATACCGGTATATCTGCACCGAGTCAGCGCTGACTATCTCCCCAGAGATCCTCTCGGCAACCCTCACGGCGGTTTCGCTTTTTCCGACGCCAGTCGGTCCTGCAATGACGATTATTTTTCGTCTGGGGGTTTCAGGCATTGCGGCCTGCCGGCGCTTTTATCTTCAGTTTGGCGTAGAGGGAAGACATCTCACTGGTGTAACTCTCTCCATCGGTATAAACGGTCAAAGGGGGGAGAAGCGCCTTTGAGCACTCTCCCCCCTTGACCGCCTGAAACATGACGAGGAAGGGGGTTTCTCCGTTTCTGCTCTGAACAAACCTGGTTCTTTTTAACCCGAATCCCGATTTTTTCAATTCTCCTTCTGCTTCCGCGCTTCTTCCGGCAAGATGGCAGAAATAGAAAACCCCACCATCCTTCAGAAGATGCGAGGCGGAGTCTATAAGCTCGGCCAGAGTCAGTTTGATCTCATGCCTTGCGATGGCGACCTCCTCCAAGTGGTTGATCCTCCCGGACCTGAGTTTCCGGTATGGTGGATTGCTCACCGCCATATCGAAGCTCTCCCCCCTGAGGATGGATCGCGCCTCCCGGATATCGGCATGGAGGAAGGTCGCGAAAGGTGCATTGCTCTTGCCGAAAATGAGGGGAGGGCGCTGGATGTCGATGCCGACGAACAGGGCGTCAGGAAACGATT
Source organism: Nitrospinota bacterium (assembly GCA_029881495.1). Taxonomy (NCBI): domain Bacteria; kingdom Pseudomonadati; phylum Nitrospinota; species Nitrospinota bacterium. Next base: position 4,560 of record JAOUMJ010000007.1, read on the forward strand.
TTGCAAGGAGGAGGGGGATTATCCCGTTTCCGGTGCCAAGGTCGACTATTCGCCCATGATCCCCCGGCTCCACGAATCCCGCGAGGAGGAACGGGTCGAGCGAGTACCTGTACCCTTTTGCAGGCTGTAATATTTCAATGTTTTCTGATTCGGACATCTGTTGATTATAGCGGTATTGGAAAATTCGTTGGGGGGTCAAAAAAATAAATATTTTTCCTAAAGTTTAAAGGTTTGCCGACGATAAGACGAGATGGAGGGGTGGATGAGGTCAGGCGACTACGGTGATCTTATTCCCCTTCCCGGCATACTTGTGCGCCAGGTTTTCGGCCCTCTGGGCGTCGAATTCCCATGCCGGCATTGCGATATTTTCGGTGACAGGCTTTCTCGATACAGGCTTGCCTACGCGCTTGGCGCTCTCAGGGGGAGCTACGCCCTTTTTTTCCGCCGGCGACCTGTGAGGCGGTGCCGCCAGAGGTTCTATACCAACCATTTCGCATTCCTCAATCCATGAAGAAATATCTCCCGCCATCCCGGCGGGAATGCCTAAAACATCCTGATTAAAGTATATACGAGGAGGACGGTTATTGACAATGGCACGGCAATTTCACCTGTGGAAAGGCCGAGTTTAGACAGATGGATTAGGAAAAGGATGTCCTGCCAGAGGGTCATCTTGCTCTTTCCGACGTTTCGCTGGCTGAAAACGTATCCTACCTCCCTCACCTTGTTAAATTTTCCGCGTGCGAGGGTTTCCAGGAAAATCTTGAAGCCGACGGGGGAGAGTTTGCCGAAATCCACTTTTGTCCTGTCGAACATGAAGCATCCTGTGGTGGCGTCCCTGACGTGCCAGAGGGTTACAGGGAGGAAGAATCTTGCAATCCATGTGGCAACAACCGAAACGATCACGCGGCTAAGTTCCCAGTCGGAGGTCCCCCCCCCTTCAGCCTTCCTGCTGGCGACAGCCATATCGAGGCCGTCGTCCTTGATCGCCTTGTACAGTTTATAGATCACCTCGGGCGGGTGCTGAAGGTCGCCGTCGATAACGGAGAGGAGAGGCCCCTTGGCGCTCTTCCATCCTGCAAGGACAGCCGTTGCGAGGCCGCGCTCTTCCTGCCTCACGATGAGCTGCAGGTCGACATATGGAGGGAGGATGTTGGAATCCTGCAGAGCTTCAACCATATCGGCGGTTCCGTCGGGCGAATTGTCATCTACGACAATGATCTCGATGTGCGCCCCGCTGTCGCGGAACCCTTCCGCTATCTGTTTGACGAGCGAGACGATGTTCTCCGACTCCTTGTAGGTCGGGATAACTATCGATACTTCCGGCGTGGGTTTTTCCATCGGTGAAGTTTACCAGAAAAGTTGCCGGGCGGTATAGCCGGTTGTGACGTTTTGGAAAAGAGGTAAAGAGCGCGGCGCTGGGAGTCGAGAGGAGAGGAGTCGAGAGGATGAGAGGGTATCAAGACGGCAAGAGCTGATGGCTCCCAATCGCCCCACCTCAAGGGGGAGCGAAGGGGAGCGGCAATCCGCGGCGGTTGAGCCTCCTCTATTTGTAGAAGCTCTTGAATATCTGGTTGCACCCCATCATCATCATTCCGCATTCGTTTGTGGTGCTGTTATCGTCCTGCGCCCAGATGACGATACCGTGCCTTACCCCTGTCGCGGATGATCCGAGGGCGGTAAACGGACCTCCATAAGTGTTCACTCCGCTTGCGCTTATATAGCTGGAAAGCGCTGGCGGGCTCTGCCAGGTTTTGGAGCCGATACCGTGGTCCTTATACTCGTTCATGTATACCTGCGTGCAGGAGTAGCCGTTAAGACAGTTGGTCGAACCGTCGGATTGTGTCCAGCCTATGACAGCATTCCCTCCCTGGTCGAGCGAAGCATTTGGGCTGTTGGCATGGGCTCCACTCACGCTTAGGGCATCACCCGTAAGGCTCGAAGGGAAGGACCATGACGTTCCGTTGAAATGCGCCTTGTATATTCGCGAACAAGCCTGCCAGTTGGAGCAGTTTGTCGTTCCATCCCCCTGGGTCCATGCGATCAGGGCGTTTCCGTTCTTTACTGCCACAACCGGGATGCTTGAAGTTGATTGATTGTCAGGGCTTATGTTGTCGAGCAGGCTTGCGTTGTTCGGATGTGTCCATGCCCCGGCGGACGTAATACCGAAGTCGCTTTTGAATATCTGGAGGCATGACTGGCTGTTGCAGTTTTTAGTGCCGTCTAGCTGTGACCATGCGATGACGGTTTTCCCTGTCTCATCCATCGCGACCCTGGGATCTTCCGCAAACTGTCCGTCCGGGCTAATGTTGTCGGTTAGGCTTGCAGGGCCTGTCCATCCCCATACGCCGCTGCTTCCCGGTACGGTCTCGCGGTACTCCCTCTTGAATATCTGGTTGCAGGCGTACGAAGGGGTGGGGGAACCGCAGTTCGGTGTGCCGTCCGACTGGTACCATGCAATAACGGCGTCGCCATTATCTCCCATAGCTACATCCGGGCTTATGCCAGCTGTAGTTGGATAGCTTATATATGCGGTAAGGTCGGCAGGGAAGGTCCATACGGTAGCCGATGTTATATTGTAATCGGCCATATAAATCCTAGATAGAGTCGTTTGGACTTGTTGCCATACGATAATTGTTTTACCGCTTGCGTTCATCGCCACATTCGCGGAATATACTCCGCCAGTTCCGGTTGCGTCCGGGTTTACGATGCTGGCAACGGTGTTGTCAGCAGGGTGCGCCCATGTTCCCCCTCGGCGCTCGCTCATGAATAGCTGGTTGCAGGGACCATAACCGCTATTACAGTTTTTTGTATTATCTTCCTGCACCCAGATGATAACCGCGTCGCCGTTGTCGCTTATGGCCACCTTCGGATTTTGCGCATCGGAAGATATCACTGTAACGCCGTCGCCAGCGAACAGGCTTCCGACCGGGCTTATTGAGTCAGCCGCATTCGCGGGGTATGTCCATGTCTTTGTAGTGGAGTTGTACTCCGCCTTGTATACATGCATGCACGGCCCGCTACATGTAAGGTTCGAAGTATTATCCTCCACCCAGACGACTATAGCGTTGCCGTTCTTGTCCATCGCGACGTCCATCTGCGAGGCGACCTCGCTTTCAAATCCTCTGATGCCGAAAAAGTCGTTCCTGTCTACAGGGTGCATCCAGCCGGGGGCGGTGGTGAAGCTCCAAGGGTAGGGGGAGAGCATCGCGTTGCCGACAGAATCCCAAATACCGGTCGTGAGGTTCGCGCTGACAGTTTCGCTACCCGGCATGTTTGCAGACGGGGTGAAGATGGCGGTATTCCCGGAAAGGGAGACAGTACCCGATATTGCACCTCCGTTCAGTGTGAAGGTGCTTGTCGTAAGCGTCGCGGCATCCATGTCGTCATCGAAGGTCGCAGTAACGGTTGAATCGACAGCCACGCTTGTGGCGGTATCGACCGGCGAGGTGCTTGATACTGATGGCGCAAGAGTATCAACTTCGAAACTTCTAATTGAGGATCTCACACCGGTCGCTCCGTTTGTGTCGACAGGCGTTACCCCCCAGTAGTACATCTGTCCCGCTCCGCCGGATAGCGCGGAGGTGAGGGTCTTTGACGTGGTTGCGATCCCGGTGATCGTCTGGTCCGGGGCCGAGAGGTCGGCATTCTTTGATACCTCAAGTTTGTATGTTGTAGCGTTTGAGTTCGAGCCCCACGCAAAGGAGGGGAGAGTGCTCTTGGTCGAGAAACCGTTTGAAGGGGATGAGAGCGTTACCGTGCCGAGGCTTATGTCGAACGAGCCGCTACTGCTCCATGTCGCGGCCTGCACGTTGTTCTCGTCTATCACCGCCACGCGGTAGTAGTATGTCGTCAGGTTTTGAAGCGTAGTCCCGGCTACGGTGTGCGCGGAAGTTGAGATCGGCGTCGTGGCATCCTCGACCGTCGTACCGAAACCGGGATCGGTCGATACCTGCACCCTGTATTTCGCGTTTACAAGTGAGCTGTCTGTCCAGTCGATCGTCGGTTTTGTGGCGACAATGGTTCCCGACGGCGAGAGGGGGGAGACTTTCCCAAGGTTAGTATTGAAAGAGCCTTTCGCGCTCCATGCCCCCTGCATTCCGTTCGCGTCAACAACGGCTACACGGTAGTGATAGGTCGTCAGGTCGGCAAGGGGGGTTAGTACGGTATGAATGGAGCTGGAGGGCGTAGCTACCTGAGTTGTTCCGCCGGTCGGGAACGCCGGGTTGGCAGAGACCTCCACGATATACGAGGCGTTTGTAAGAGTGCTGTCTGTCCAGTCGATAACCGGCTTGGTATCGCTTATCGTCCCTGACGGGCTCAGGAGGCTCACCGCGCCAAGGTTAATGCTAATAGATTTTGAACCGCTCCACGCTCCCGGTACGCCGTTTTCGTCCACCACCGCGACCTGGTAGTAGTACGAATTCAGGTTGGTCAATGCGGAAGTGAGCGGGTAGGAAGCAGAAGCGGCGTTACCCGATTCGAATACCGCTTTTGTAATTGAGTCGACAACCTGCACCTTGTATGAAGCTCCCGGAAGCGGGCTGGCGGTCCATTCAAGGGTAGGTTTGGTCTCGGAGATAACGCCGGACGGGCCGGTGGGGGTCACGGTACCGATATCTGTGGTGAATGACCCCGACACCCACGACCACTGGGTCGCGCTTGCATCAACGATGGCAACGCGCCAGTAGTAGGTTGTTGCGTTCGCCAGCGCGACAGTAGGCGTATGCGTCGACGCGGTCAGCCCGGGTTTGTCGATAACGTGTGTCCCGGTGAAATCCGCCTTTGTGGAGACCTGAAGTTTGTAAGTGGCGGACGGCAGGGCGGTGTCGCTCCAGTCGAACGCCGGTTTTGTATTGCTTATCGTGTCTGTGTTCGCGGGGTAGGCGAGCACGCTTTTCGGATTCGCCTGCACGTTTATGGTTGCGGAGACAGGCGAACTTTCGAGGCCGTTTGCATCGGCGAATTTTATGTATAGCGTATGAAGTCCGTCATTGGCAAATGTGTAGCTGGAGGTAGACTGCAAAGACTCCCATGCGGCATTCAGGAAAATGCTTGATTCGGAGATCATCATTAGAACTGCGTTAGTTGACGCGGCGATAGAAAGGTCGACTGTTGCCGAGGTTGATACCGTAGCGCCGGAGTTTATCAGTATCTTTCCCTCCGCGCCGGTAGAGATAATGAGCTTCATGCTGTCCGCGGTTGTTGTGGCCCCGGATTCAACCGCTATGTTTGAAAGCATCGCGTAGTTGTAGCCATCCTTTTCCGCGCGAAGGAATGTGTAGTCACCTTCCGGTACGTTGCTGATAGTGTAGTTGCCGGTCGCATCGGTTGTTGCCATGAATGATGTGCCGGGTATGTATACGAGTATGCCGGTATGGTCGGTCTGCCCATGAAGCTTAACACTGCCCGATATAGCGCCGACAGGGGTAATGACAGTATCCGGGAGCGTCTTTGATTCCCCTTCGGTCACGGAAAGATTAAGTTTTTTACCATACAGGTTTGAATTACTGATGCTGATAAGACCGACCTGGGCGGTTTTCTTTGTCGCATAAGATTTGATATCGCCATTTGCCAAGTTTGGTTTTCCGGCAAGTGTCTGGGAGAGGATGGATATCTGTTCGGCGGATGTCATGTTCACTGGAAGAGAGTAGTTTCCGTTCTCATCAGTGGTAACAGCATCCCCCTCCTGTCCAACCACATAAACTTTTGCAGATTTGAATTCTCCAACATCAACACCGGCAGGGGTGGTCAGTTTACCGGTAATGATGGTAAGACTTTCTCCATTATTATTACTTAAAGAAGTATTTGTTGAGGTGTCGGTTAACGTGCTTGTGGATGTGCTTGTGGATGTGCTTGTGGATGTGCTTGTGGATGTGCTTGTGGATGTGCTTGTGACCGTAATGGTGACCGTAGTCACTTCGCCCGGAGGTCCGGGGGGGCCTGGTTGGGGGTTTCCGCAGGAGATAATCGTTGAAGATAAGATCAGTGATAGTGCCAGCCCCTTGATGCGCATCATTTTATTAACATCTCCAAATAAAATTGTTACGCGATTATTGTTCCGCGATCGTAATCACGCGGTTATTGTTTCGCGATCATCGTTCCGCGATTGTTATTTCGCGGATATTGTTTCGCGATTGTTATTTCGCGACTTCTTATAGTTCATCCCATTAATAGACATTTTAATATAGAGGGGCAAAAATACGAAACGGTACAGTAACTGAATACGTAACGCGTAACGATGCAAGGCGTTCATTGCAGGCTGACAGGTCTTTATTTGCCATCTCTGTTGCTCCACGCGCGATTCAAGCTATAATCAAACGATAGACACAGTCCATAGAGTGAAAGAGTAAAACCTGAACCACATTTTTCCCGGGAGATATTATGGCGGCACAGTTCGAGAGCCTTAAAAAGCATGTTTTGTTAACGAATATGCCGTTTGAGATAGAAGAGGTGCGTGTGATGCGCGAGCTGAAAATAGCGAAAGCGAAATCTCTTGCGGAGATACCGGAGAAGAATATCGCCGCATACATAAAGAAGGCGATCGATACCGGCTATACGCTGATAGAACCAAAGGCGATCTACCGTACATATCCGCTTGTGAAAGAGGAGGGACAGCCCCCGGGTTTCGAGGAGAGTCCCCGCCTCTTTTTCGGGAAGAAGCTGGCGGAGACGCTCAACAACTGCGATTATGCCACCGTGCTGATGACGACTATCGGGCCGGGGATCCCCGACAGGGCGGATGAGCTGATAAAGAGCGAGCCGACGGACGGTTTCTACCTAGAGCATGTGGGGGGATGGATGGCCGACTACTTCGCCGAGCGGGTCGATGAGAGGATACAGGTGGAGATGAAAAAGAACGGATACATCGGGACGTTCCGATATGCCCCCGGGTATGGCGACTGGTCGCTGGACGCGCAACCGGAGATGATGAGGCTCACTCAGGGGGAGAGGATAGGGGTCCACCTCACCGAGACCAATATCATGATCCCGAGGAAGTCGGTCTCTGCGGTCATAGGCTGGCAACCGCGGGAGTAGCCCCTTCAACACCAGGTTATTTACGGGTTTACAGCAAAAATATTCCTCCGTATCGAAAATAATTGACATGTCGAAATCCTACTGAAACAATAAGGTATAGCGCAAAACATATTTTTAGGAGATTGCAAATGAGAGAACGAGTTGCTGAAGTTTTGGAAAAGGTTAGGCCGGCCCTTCAGGCCGATGGCGGAGACATTGAGCTTGTGGATGTTCAGGACGGGATCGTATCGGTGCGTCTTATGGGGGCTTGCGGCTCGTGCCCGAGCTCGACCATGACTCTGAGAATGGGGGTAGAGAGAGCCCTTCAGAACGAGATACCGGAAGTAAAAGCAGTACAGCAGGTAATGTGAACAGAAAGAAGATACTGTTCAACTGGCGAAGCCTGACCGTCTTCGGCGTGGTCTTTCTGGTCGGCTACTTCATAACGGTAGCCTCCATTAACGGCGGTCACAGGGATCTGCATGCCGACGCCGCGACCGGCAACGAGCCTTCGCTTATCGCTCCCGACGTAACGCTGAAGAAGCTGGGGGGCGGGAAGATAGATCTCAAGGCGTACCGCGGGCAGTGGGTGCTTATCAACTTCTGGGCAACGTGGTGTCCTCCATGTATAGAGGAGATGCCATCGCTTGAGCTTTTCTACCGCAAGTACCAGAAGGAGAACATGACCGTTCTCGCGGTATCTATCGACAAGGGATCGCCAGACAAGGTAGCGGACTTTGTGAAGAGTTACGGCCTTACGTTCCAGATATTCCACGACCCTGCGGCAGAAGCGGCGAGCAAGTTCAACGTATCGAGCCTCCCCGCCACGTTCGTATTGAATCCAGAGGGTGAGATAGTCTCACATGCCCTCGGCGGAAGGGACTGGATGGATCCGGTGATACAGGATTATTTTGCCGAGCTGATGTCGATAACAAAAGACAAAAAGAAAAAAGGGTAACAAAAGTCAGAAATGAAAACGGGGTTTATCCCGAAAGGCGTCTTGCAATAAGGAAGAGGCTCTTCGGGTATTCCGCGGATTCCAAACCAATCCTGAATAACCTTTCATTTCCGATATTTCTCCTCTCCGTTCTTCTTGGCTCCTGTGCCACAGTTGATACCTCCGACCTCTACAAAAGGGGGAAGGCGTATTACGATCATGGCAGATATGAGGAGGCATACCCACTGATCCGCGACGCGGCAAAGGGGGGGAGCATGGAAGCGGAGTTCCAGTTCGGAAGGATGCACGACTGGGGGATAGGGGCAGAACAGGATTACGGCGAAGCGGCATACTGGTATGGAAAGTCGGCGGGAAAAGGTTATCCGAAGGCGCAGTTGGCGCTGGGGAAACTCTATGAAAACGGAAAAGGGGTGGAGAAGGACCGTTCCAGGGCGGAGTCGCTCTATATAAAAGCGAACGCTTACGTCGAGCTGTTGAACCTTCGTGGCGAAGGGGCGATACCTTCCACCGGTCTTGAGAGCACCGCCATGCCAGCAGGAGAGGGGGTTGTGCTTCCCGAGTTGAGCTTTATTACGCTTGACGGGAGGAGCGAGGAACTTTCATCGCTGGCGGGAAAGTGGGTTATATTGAACTTCTGGGCAACGTGGTGTCCTCCATGCAAAAAAGAGATGCCCTCGCTTGAGAGTTTCCTTCAGGAGAAGGGGGATAAGGATGTCGTTGTCGTGCTTGTTTCCATCGACCGGTCGCCTGAAATGGTGCGGGATTTCGTCGGGAAGATCGGCATAAGGGAGACGATCTATCACGACCCGGAGATGAAGCTTGGAGAGAAATTTATGCTCGACGCTGTTCCGACAACGTTCGTAATAAATCCCGGCGGCAGGCTGGTAGCTTACGCCAAAGGGTACCGCGACTGGATGGACCCGGTAGTGAAGATCTATATGGAGAAGCTGATAACGAAGGCAAACCGGAAATGAAAAAAAATCCCTGCAATGTCGTTACATCATGGCCGCTCAAGTCCGGCATAGGTAGCGGCGTCGCCGTTGTTGCGGAAGCGGTCCACAGACTGCTGAGGGAAGAAGGGTATGACGCGGAACTGATAAACCCCGACTTCAGATCGGAGGGGTACTTTGCCTCTTCGCTCAAGAGGGTGATGTTCAATCGTTCCATAAACGCCAAGATAGCCCTTTCCGGGCGCCGGTGCGTGGCGTTCGATATCGACGGTTTCTCATTTCCCCATCAGGTCCGCTTTGCATCGATAAACGGCGGGACGCTGAGGGACATAGTGAGGTTTGAGACAGGCGTGGTGCGGAGGGTGCTGGAGACTCTCGCGTTGCTGGAGAAAAAGGCGTGCGAAAGGGCGGAGGTGGTATTCGCGCCAAGCCTCTACGCCAGGGAGAAGATATGCTCCATGTACGGCATAGATCCGGAAAAGGTGAAGCTGATGCACAACGGGATATTCTTCGATGAATTCCGCAGTAGCATAGAAAGAGCCGCGATAAAAAAGGAGAGGCCGCCAACCGTAGTTGCCGTTGCCAGGCTATATAAAAGGAAGGGGATAGATGCCTTGATAGATATCTGGCCCGAAGTCCTTTCCCGCTTCCCGACGGCGCTGTTGAGGATCGCGGGTGGGGGCCTGGAATATGAAGCGCTTCAAAAGCTGATAAAGGAAAAGCGCCTCGCGGATTCAGTTATTCTGGAGGGGGAGGTGCTGGACCAGGAAAAGCTAGCTTCACTGTATGCCAACTGCGATGTATTCTGTCTGCCGAGCCTTCATGAGACTTTCGGAATAGTTTACCTGGAGGCTATGGCGGCGGAAAAACCTGTTGTAGCGTTGAACTGCACGGCAGTGCCGGAAGTGGTGCGTGACGGCACGGACGGTTTCCTGGTGGAACCGGGCGATATGAAGAGCCTCACGGAAAGGATTATACTGCTCCTTGGCGACAGGGATCTCTCGATGAAAATGGGTCTTGCTGGTATGGAGCGAGTAAAGAGGAATTTCGACTGGCGCGACGTAGTAAAACCGTTGACCGGGTGGCTTGAGTCGTGAGCGCGCCATTAAGAGTGGAGGAAGATAAATGCTGAAGGGGAAGATAGCGCTGGTAACCGGCGGTGGAAGAGGAATAGGGGCGCATACTGCCATGCTCATGGCAAGGAACGGAGCACACGTATATATCTGCTCACGCTCCGGGCAGGAGCTTGATGAAACGGGAAAGCTGGTCGAGAAGGCCGGCGGAAAAGTGGAGAAGATAATCTGCGACCTGCAGGTCGAAAGCCAGATAGTGAGCATGTTCAAGATGGTCGATAGAGGGAGCGGCAGGCTGGATGTGCTGGTGAACGCCGCCGGCGAATTCAAGGCCGGGAAGATGGAAGGGATGTCGACCGCTGAATTCAGGAGAGCGATCGACGTAAACTGCACGGCGACTTTCATATGTTGCCGCGAGGCGTTTCCGCTGATGAAGCAGAACGGAGGCTCGATAATAAACATATCCTCGCTCTCCGGCGTGAAAGGTTCGGAAAAATTCCCGGGATTCGGACCGTACATAGTTTCAAAGCATGGCGTGGTCGGCATCACGGAGGCGCTCGCCGTTGAGTGGAAGAACTTCGGGATAAGGGTGAACTGCATCGCGCCCGGCGCGGTCGATACCGCAATGTTGCAGGATGCGGCGCCGAATCTTTATCCGAGGCTTTCGCCTGAGCAGGTGGCGGAGACGATTCTTTATTTCGCGAGCAGTATGTCGTCAGGCGTAAACGGTTCCGTCCTGGAGATGTTCTCACATTTACAGCAACAGTAAAAGCTCCGAACGGATGAGAGGGAAGAGCGCCCGCTTGATAGAGGGGGACGTAGGTAAAACCCTTATGGATCTGACGCTCCCAATGCTCTATGGGGTCGCGGGGATGGTCATTTTCAATCTTGCTGATACATTTTTCCTCGGTATGCTCGGAACGGATGAACTCGCCGCGATAACCTTTACGTTTCCGGTCGTGCTGGTAATAGGGAGCCTCGCGATGGGACTTGGGATAGGAGCCTCCGCCGTGATATCCCGCGCCGTGGGGGAGGGGGATCATGGAAAGGTCACGCGCCTCACCACCGATTCGTTAATACTCGCTCTTTGCGTAGTAGGGATTTTCGTGACCGCGGGGTTTTTAACCATAGAACCGATGTTCCGGCTTCTTGGAGCTGATGGTGAAATTCTTGAGCTTGTAAAAAAGTATATGGTCATCTGGTACGCGGGCATCGGTTTTCTCATCGTTCCTATGGTAGGAAACAATGCGATTCGCGCGATGGGGGATACGAAGACCCCCAGCCTGATAATGATGGTGGCGGCTATCGTGAATGTGGCGCTCGACCCGCTCTTGATCTTTGGCTACGGCCCGATACCGAGGATGGAGATGGAAGGGGCCGCGATAGCGACCATCATAGCGCGGGCGATCACATTCGTTGTCGCTATATATGTCCTTTACTGGCGCGAGTCCGTTCTCTCGTTCAAGCTTGCTTCTTTGAGCGACATGCTCGAATCATGGAAACAGATTCTCCATATCGGTCTCCCCGCGGCAGGGTCGAGGATGGTGGTCCCTGTCGCAACGGGGATCATCACAATGTTGGTTGCTACCTACGGACCCGAAGCTGTGGCGGCATATGGAGTTGCGTCCCGTATAGAGTTCTTTGGGATGATAATGGTGTTCGCTCTCTCCGTCGTTCTTGGTCCGTTCATAGGACAAAATCTTGGCGCGGGGAAAGGGGAGCGGGTCAGAGAAGGGGTGAGCTATAGCAAAAGATTTTCAATCTGGTGGGGCGCGGGGATTTTTCTGCTCATGCTGGCAGTCGCCGGTCCGGTAGCTTCCGCGTTTACCGATAATCCCGATGTGCAGAGCAAGGTGGTGTTATATCTTATGGTTGTTCCGGTTGGGTACGGTTTTTTCGGGATCATTCAGATATCAATGTCTGTGCTGAATGTTCTCAACAGGCCGTACCACGCGTCGCTCTTGCCGATATCGCACGCGTTTATTTTCTATCTGCCGCTGGCGTATGCCGGGTCGGCCTGGTTTGGTCTTCCGGGAATATTTTACGCGCTGACGATTTCGTATTTCCTTGCCGGTACGCTCGCACACTATCTTCTCGAAGCGGCGTTGAGATCGGAAATATCACATTCCTGAATGTCTATAGACTGAAGATTGCCCCCTTCTCCGGGGTCTTTTATTTGCTGGTTTTTTCGTTTACGGCCAGCCGACGGCGAGGACTGCCGACCTTAGGTCTGTTTTGGGATTGATGGTGTCGCTACTGCCTGAGTTATTGAAGGTGAACATCACATCAAGAGGTATTTCACAGCTTGCAAGTTTTCCCCCGCCGGAATCTATTTCCTGCTGAACTTCACGGATAAGATCGACTCCGCTTTGGCTGATCGATTTCGTCAATTCAAAATTTAGGACAAATTTTGAGATCCCCCTTTTTTGAAAGCTCTTTATGTGTTCTATCAAATCGCCCTTCAACTCCTTGTCAAGCTGTTCGGGCATCTGGAGTATCGCCAGATTGCCGGTTGTTTTTACTTTCATAACCTGCTTTTTAACGGGAGCGGACTCCTTCGGTGCCGGTTTGGGCGTCGCCTTGGTGGGAGGTTTTGCCTTTGACCCGGTTTTTGCCGGTGGAGCGGCCTGGACTATGTTATAGCTCTCCTTGAATTCCTTGATGCTCTTTATTAAAGCTGTAGGATTAGCGACAGGTTTTCCTGTGTCCTCGATTTCCGCGACCATTTTTTTCAGCATGTCTACGGATGAGAGGATAATGTCTGCCACTCTGGGAGACATGACCATTTCCCCGCTCCTGAACTGCCCGATGACACTTTCGACGATATGGGCAAGGTCCCTGACGTTATCAAACCCCACAAGCGCGGAGTTTCCCTTTATGGTGTGATATGCCCTGAAAAGCCGATCCACGTCCCCCCTGCCGAGCGTTCTCTCCTTTTCGAGTGTAACGACAAGATTTTCAATAGTATCGATATGTTCCTTGGCATCGAGAACGTATTCCTTCCGTAGTTCCTCTGCTATTTCATCGAAAGAATCGTCCATATCATTATCAGGCATATCCAAAAGTTCCTCCTCGGCCAAAATATGGTACAGACAGCATTATATATTCAATTTTTGGCAGGGGACAAATACTATTTGACTTCCAATATATCCAAGATTATGATTTTAAAGAGTGTTTACAGAAATGATACCGTTAATCCAGTTTTGAGAAGCGATACAATACCCCCCAGTTCTGCGCGCATTTTTGCGTATGTAGCGGCACTCCTTCTTCTTGCCTCCTCTCACGCCTTCGCTCAGGAGACGCTTGAGAAAAGGGTAAAGGAGTACACGCTGGATAACGGACTTCGGATAATCGTACTTCAGCGTGCGGGATCACCTTCCTTTGCCGCGTATATCCGTTTTCTTGTCGGAGGTATCGATGAGGAGGCTGGGCAGAGCGGAACCGCGCATATCCTCGAACATATGCTTTTCAAGGGGAGCGAAAACATAGGCACCCTGGACTTCAAAAAGGAAGAGCCGCTGATGAAGAAAGCGGAGGAGATCGGAAGAAACATCGATACTGAAGTGCGAAAAGGGGATAAGGGGGACAGCGAAAAGATCAAGCGGCTGAAAGATGAGCTTGGCAAAACGCTTGAAGAACAGCGTAAATACATAATCAAGGACGAGATCAGCTCGATATACCAGAGGGGCGGGGGTTCCGGTTTCAACGCGTTTACGAGCCAGGACACAACGACCTATCTTGTGAAGCTCCCGTCAAACAAGTTTGAGCTTTGGGCATGGATAGAATCCGACAGGCTGAGATCCCCCGTGCTCCGGGAGTACTATTCGGAGCGGGATGTGGTTCTTGAAGAGCGGAGAAGGAGCGTGGACAACTCGCCAAGCGGTACTCTATACGAGCAGTATGGGGCGGCGGCATTCCAGGCGCATCCATACGGAAATCCTATCATCGGATGGAGCAGCGACATATCGCTGTTGCCGAAGGACAAGGTGAGGAAGTTCCTGCAGACATATTACTCTCCGGGGAATATGGTCATCTGCATAGTGGGGGACATTGAGCCCGACTATGCCTACAACACGATAAGGAGATATTTTGGCGATATTCCCCGACAGGAAATCCCCGACAGGGTGGGGACCAAAGAGCCGATGCAAAAAGGTGAACGGAGAATAATGGTAGAGTTTGACGCGAATCCGGAAGCGATGATCGGCTTCCATAAACCTCCCGTGCCGCACAAGGATGATTATGTCTTTGACGTTATAAATTACATCCTTACGTCGGGACGCACAGGGCGGCTATACAGGTCGCTTGTTCTTGAAAAAGGGATCGCGGTATCGGTCGACGCGTGGACAGGTCCCGGAGACAGGGGAGGGAACCTTTTTAATTTCCATGCCGTTCCCCGCTCGCCTCATACTGTGGCAGAGGTGGAAAAGGCCATATACGACGAGCTTGAAAAACTGAAAACAGAGCCGGTTTCCCTGCGTGAGCTTGAAAAGATCACCAACAATGTGGAGGCGGACTATATTCGCAAACTGAAATCGAATTCCGGCCTGGCCCATTATATCTCTTCATATGCGATCCTGCTGGGGGACTGGCGGTACATGACGACCTATAGCGACAGGATAAAGGAGATCACAGCCGAGGACATCATGGCGGTCGCGACGAAATATTTCACCAAGAACAACCGCACGGTGGCGATCCTAGTGCGTCCGGAAGGTAAGACGCCGGAGAAGAAGGCCAGCAAATGAAAAGCGGATTATTCAGGATAGCAACGATTGCCGTATTGATATCGGCCTGCGCCACTGCGGGAGGCGTCAAGAGAAGCGACCTTGAAAAAATAAAATATCCGGAACTTCAGTTCAAGCCCCCCGTTACGGAACGGGTTGTGCTGAAAAACGGAATGGTGCTCCACCTGCTCGAGAATCATGAGCTTCCGATGGTCGACATCGTTTCACTTGTGCGTGTTGGAGAGATATTCGAGCCTCTTGACAAAAGAGGGCTGGCGGCGATCACAGGGGGAACGTGGCGTAGCGGCGGGACTGAATCCATGCCGCCTGACATTCTGGATGAAAACCTTGAGTTCATCGCCGCTTCCATAGAAACATCAATAAGCAGTAAATCTGGTTCCATAAGCATGTCGGTCATGAAAAAGGACCTTGAAGAGGGATTAGGGATATTGGCGGAAATTATAAGGAAGCCGGCCTTCAACGAAAAAAGGTTCGAAGTTGTAAAGAACAACATGCTCGAAAGCATCAAGCGCGAGAACGACGACCCGCAGGAGATAAGCACTCGCGAGTTCATGCGTATGCTCCTCCCCGAACACCACTACGGCAATCCGGCAACGGTCGAGACGGTAAGCGGAATCACCAGGAACGACTGCATCAAATTTTACAGGGATTATATCGGAGCGGACAGTTTCATATTCGGTATCACGGGTGATTTCGACTCAAAGGAAATTGTGGCGAAATTTGAAAAACTGTTTGGCGACATGGGGAGTGCCCCCAGGAAACTGCCGCCGATACCGCAATTCCCGGAAAAAATAAAACCTGGAAACTACATTATCGACAAGAAACTTCCGCAGTCCGTTATCAAGATGGGGCACCTTGGAGTAGGGAGAAACGATCCCGATTACTATCCAGTGAGGGTAATGAATTACATTGTTGGAGGTGGCGGGTTCTCTTCAAGAATGGTGCAGGACATCCGCTCAACGAGAGGGTTGGCCTACTCGGTATATTCCTATTACTCGGGGGGCAACTGGGACCAGGGGGTGTTCATAGCCGGCGGTGAGACGAAGGCCGCAAGCGCTTATGAGCTTATCGAGGCGAGCAGGGAGATTTTCCGTGAGGTTATCAAGAACGGGGTTTCCGATGAAGAGCTCTCCATGGCGAAGGAATCGATAATCAATTCCTATGTGTTTGATTTCGATAAGGATATTGAGATAGTTTCCAACTATATAAATCTTGAATATTTTGAATTACCCAAGGATTATATTGAGAAATTCCGCGAGAATATCGATATGGTGACAAGGGAGAAAATACTGGAGGTCGCGTCGAAGTATCTCCACCCCGATGAAATGGTCATTATGGCTGTCGGTGACAGGAGTGGTATGGGGGAAAATATGATGAAACTTGGCGAAGTAAAAGAGATTAAACTGAAAAAATGAAATGGTCGTTTGATACGGTAAAGAACCTTGTAAAAAAGGTGATCCATTCGGATGGAGAACCAGGCCGGATAGCCTCGGCTGTGGCGGTAGGCGTATTTATCGCGTGGTTTCCGATTGTCGGAACCCATACGGTAATGGCAATCGGGGCGGCCTGGATTTTTAGGCTGAGTACAGCGCTTGTTTTCGTAGGCAATTTCCTGAACAATCCTTTTACCATGATTCCGATGTTTCTAAGCGGATTCTGGGTCGGGCTTGCGGTCACAGGAACGGAGGACGTAAGCATTGATTGGACCATGAACATGGAGACACTTATTGAGATTGGCAAGGTGTTTTTCATTCCGTTCTGTATAGGGAACATTCTGCTTGGGATTGTCGGAGGGGTGATCACCTATTTCCTTATTCTGCACGCGGTGAGGAAATACCGCGCCCTGCATGCGGCGCAACTGAACGAAGAAAACCGTGCGTAACAGAGGAGAGCAGGTTTAACCGCTATATATATGGAAGTTTGGTTATTAGTCCGTTTTTTATCCCTGTTTTTCCTCTTATTCTTTTCCGCGGTATTCTCGGGCGCCGAAGTCGCATATTTTTCGCTTAGTCCCGTACAGGTGGATATGCTGAGGGAGAGGGAAGGGAAACGCGGACGTCTTGTGGCGGAACTGCTGTCGTCTCCGAGGCGGCTCCTTGTCACCATATATATCGGCAACGAGCTGATAAACGTCGCGATAGCGGCTGTAACAACCATCATTGCATTCCATTATTTCGGGGAACACGGGCTTTCTATCGGCGTCGGTATCGGCACCTTCGTGCTCCTGATATTCGGCGAGATCACTCCCAAGACATTTGCCTTAAAGAACGCCCAGAAGTACGCGCTCTTTGTGGCGCGGTTCATTTACGTCTTTTCAAAGGTTATCTCCCCAGTTCAGGGGGTAGTGACCTGGCTGACAAACCGCCTCATATCCCTAACCGGCGAGTCTGAAAACGAGGAGAGAAGGCTCATCACCGAGGATGAGATAAAAACGGTTCTTGAGCATGGCAAGGACAAGGGGATCATCAAGGCCGATGAGAAGGAGATGATCTTCAATATCTTTGAGCTGGGGGATACGCTGGTAACCGACATAATGACTCCGCGCACGGAGATATTCTCTCTTCCCCTGGAAGATGGGATAGAGACGCTTATTCAAAAGGCTGTGCTTTCGAATTTCTCCAGGATACCGGTATACAGAAAGAATCCCGACGACATCGTGGGGATACTGTTTGCCAAGGATCTTTTAAAGGACGATGTGCAAAAGAACTTCGAAAAGGTGGAAGACCTTCTGCATGACGCCTATCAGGTGCCGGTGACGAAAAAGATTGACGAGCTTTTCCGCGAGTTCCAGAAAAAACATTTCCACATGGCGATTGTGCGGGACGAATACGGCGGCGTAGACGGACTGGTAACGATGGACGATATTCTGGAGGAGGTAGTAGGGGAAGCGCCGGACAGAAAGAACCTTACAGGGATAAAGGAGATCGAAGGGGGGCGCTACCTTGTGCCGGGAAGACTGTCGATAGAAGATTTCAACGAGTATTTCAAAACAAATTTCGAGAACGAGGAGATCGATACCGTCGGCGGACTTGTTTTTCATCTCTTCGGCAGGATGCCGGGGTGGGGAGAATCAATTACGGCTGAAGGAATCAACTTCACTGTCGACAGGTTGAAAGGGGCAAACATCTGGCGCCTGGCGATAAAGGCCGAAGAAACAAGGAACTTGGATGACGCCGATAAGATAATCAACTCTGATTCATCGGAGAAAAGGTAAAAGATGGAACTTGTTACTACTATAATAATTGTCGTTGTATGCGTCTTTATGGAGGCGTTCTTTTCCGGCTCCGAACTCGCACTTATCTCGATCAGCAGGCATAAGCTCTCGCTGTACGTCGAACAGGGAAAGAGGGGGGCTCTTCTTCTGCAGGAACTCTTCAAGTCGCCCTCGGGCCTGTACGGTACAACGTCGCTCGGCACGAACATGTTTGTCGTCGCCGCCACCGCCGTAACAACCGCGTACTTCACCAAGATAATTCCGGGAGAGGCCGACCTCTGGACGATACTGATAATGGCACCCTTGACCCTCCTTTTCGGAGAGATCTTCCCGAAGGCGCTTTTCCAGCGGTACACCGACACGATCAGCTATGTGGTCGTCTACCCGCTTTCGTTTTTCAAGAAAGTTTTCGCTCCGTTACTCTGGGTCGCTTCCGGGATAGTTCGCGTCCTCTTGAGGCAGAAGAAGGAAGACGAGATACACGATATGAAGACCGTCTCCCAGGAGGAGATCCGAAGGCTCTTTACAATGGGGCAAAAGGAGTTCGATCTGCATCCGGAAGAGATGAAGATGATCCACAATATTTTCGAACTGCGACACACTACTGTGGAGCAGTGCATGGTGCCGTTGATAAATACCTACGGAGTCGGCGAAAACGAGCCGATAGGCTCGGTGCGCGCGATGCTCCTTGATACAGGATTTTCGCGGCTCCCGATATATTCGGGAAAGATTTACAATGTCATTGGAATAGTGACCGCGTTTGACATTCTCAGAAGTTCCAAGGGAGCGGTCAAGGCAAAGGATCTCATCCGTCCGGCCTACTATGTTTACAGAAAGAAAAAGATAAGCAACCTGCTGTCGGAAATGCAGAAGGCCGACGTGCAGATGGCCGTAGTGGTGGACGAATACTCCGGCGCGATCGGTGTTGTTACCAGGGAAGATCTGTTCGAAGAGATATTCGGCGAAATAGCGGATGAATATGATTCTCCGATGTCCCACGTGGAAGTTTTGGAACCGAACCGATGGCTTATTCATGCGCATACAGAAATAGATATGGTCAAGGATCGTCTTGGGTGGGACATCCCGGAGGGTGATTACGAAACGATATCGGGATATATTCTCAGCCACCTTGAAAGGATTCCAGTAAAAGGTGAAAATATCACAATCGGCGGTTTTACATTCATAGTAAGGGAGTGCGACAACCGAGGGTTGATAAAGCTGGAAGTTTTGCAAAAAGGCGAGAAGGATGAAAAACAGGATAACCTCAAGTAAGGCGGAAGAGCTTTACGGCTCCAACGATCTTTTATCTCTCGGCAGAGTGGCCGACGATGTAAGGAAGAGGCTTCATCCCGAAGGGATCGTCACATACATAATCGACCGTAACATCAACTACACGAATATATGCACCTCCGGCTGCCGTTTTTGCGCCTTCTACAGGAAACCGGGGCGCGCGGATGGATATCTCCTCTCTTACGAAGAGATATCCCAGAAAATACAGGAAACGAAAGAACTCGACGGCGTGCAGATACTGATGCAGGGGGGGCTACACCCGACATGGAAGATAGAGGATTATGAAAAGCTTCTAATGAAGATCAAGGGGGATTTCGACATTCATCTTCACGCTTTCTCACCCCCAGAAGTGGTTCACATGTCAAAACTGAGCAATATCGGAATAGAGGAGACCTTGAAGAGGCTTATTGACGCCGGTCTTGATTCAATACCGGGAGGGGGAGCTGAAATACTTGTCGACCGTGTCCGTGGGGAATTGAGCCCCGGCAAATGTTCCGCGGATATGTGGATCGAGGTGATGAGAACAGCTCATTGTCTTGGATTGAAGACAACCGCGACAATGATGTATGGCCACATCGAAACCAGGTCCGAGCGGATACGGCACATGGAGAGGATAAGGGAACTGCAGGACGAGACTGGAGGCTTCACGGCGTTTATCCCGTGGCCCTTTCAGCCGGGCAATACCGATCTAGAAAAGAATCCCGAAATAGCCGGCAGGGGGGACGAAGGTCTTGAATACCTGAGGACCGTGGCGATAAGCAGGCTGTTTCTAGACAATATTCCGAACATACAGGCGTCGTGGGTGACCCAGGGGGCGAAGATGGCCCAG
Organism: Nitrospinota bacterium; assembly: GCA_029881495.1. Lineage (NCBI taxonomy): Bacteria > Pseudomonadati > Nitrospinota > Nitrospinota bacterium. Next base: position 24,630 of record JAOUMJ010000007.1, read on the forward strand.
ATGGCGCTCTATTTCGGCGCAAACGATATGGGGAGCACAATGATCGAAGAGAACGTCGTGAAAGCGGCGGGGGTCGGGTTCAGACTGAATGAAAAAGATATCAGGAGGATAATCACAGATGCAGGCTTTGAGGCGCGGAGGCGCAGGCAGGACTACAGCCTGATAGTTGATGAAGAAACAGCAGGGAAAGATGGGGCGGCAATTCCTGCAAGGTGATTTGCAGGCGGAAAAAGCAGGAATGAGGCATATATGATGAAGAGAGCTCTTTTTATATTTTTTGGTTTAACGTTCCTTTCCCCGTTCGCGTTTGCCTGGGGGAACAAGAAGATGGAAGGGACAGTTATATATATTAGCGATGGTGATACGTTTGTCGTTAAACCGGTAAAGCAGAAGCATGAGATAAAGTGCAGGCTGTACGGCATCGATGCGCCGGAAGTGGCACATGAAGGGAAGCCTGGTCAGCCGTTTGGCGAAGAGGCGGCGGATGAGCTCGAAAAAATGTCTCTTGGAAAGAGCGTAAAGGTGGAGCTGACAGGGGAGCGCTCATACGACAGGGAGATATGCATAGTGACGGTGGATGGCTGGGACCTGAACCGGGAGATGATACGTCGCGGTTTCGCATGGGCCTATGAAAAGCATCTGAAAGGATCGTACAGGAAATCGTATATGGCCGCCGAGGAAGAAGCGAGGAAAAGCGGTATCGGCATATGGTCGGCAGTGGATGCTCTCCCTCCGTGGGAATTCAAGAAAGAGTATTGGCATCTGGATCCCGCGCCAAGCATAAAGGAGTAGTTCGTCCATCCGTAGTGGATTGTCATCCTGAAATAAATTTGCTCTAATTGACCAAGGGTTGGTTTGATTGATATTTCATCAAGGGGGATTTGTTATGCGCCTATCAACAATAGCTGTCCGTTGCATGACGATTGGTTTCATGTTTCTGTTGCTTTCAGCGGATTATTCACACAGCGAATCACGAAAGGAGATGCAGGTGTCACTTGGAGCAAATCCTCTTGGTACCATGTATGGCGTCGGTGTTGAATTCGAATCAGGTGAAAAAAACTCTCTGTTGGTACGCGGGGGAGGGTTCTCATATTATTATGAAACTGACGGATATACGGAAGAGGGGGGCGGCTCCATCTTTGGCGTATACGGAAAATTCTATTCTGGAAAGTCGATGGAAGGGATGTACTTTGGTTTTGGCATAGACAGGATTTCGGTATCAGTCGATTGGTGGGAATATGTTTATCAGGGCGATCTGTATGGGCATATTGAAGCCGAAGGGTTTGCTCCAGGTGTGATGATAGGAAACAAGATGGACATGGGGGAAACAAAAGTAGAACCTTTTCTGTTTGTCAGCATGTTGCCGGGGGATCTGGAGAACAATACCATTTTCGCCTTTGGCGTAAACGTCGGTTTCCCTCTCAAGTAGGCGGCATTTTCAAGAATAAGGTTTTGCAAGTTTAAGAAGTATCGTTGCCTTTGTACCCTTATCCTTCCCTTCGCTTTCAAGAAGGATGGTCCCATCATGGTATTCGATCACCAGTTTGGCGATTGTGAGACCGAGGCCGATCCCCCCACCTTTGAACTTGTATGCGCCGGTCGAATGTTCAAGTATGTTTTCGACTGAATAATACGGGTCAAAAAGGAAATTCTGTTCATTCTCAGCAATTCCGATCCCTTCATCAATAATTTCAATTACCAGTGAACCGCGATCAATTGATGTTTTAAGGTCAACTCGTTTTCCGTCCTGAGTATATTTTATCGCGTTTGAAAGTATCTCATTGATCGCGCGGCCAAGTATCTCCCCGTTGCCGAAAATCAAGGTTTCCTCGGGTAGCCGCTCCAGATCAATAGACAGTGATATGTCACGATTTTCGGATTTGACGACTTTCACTGTCTCAAGGAAGAGGTTCTCCAGGAACGGCACAACCTTGAATTTGTGAAACGGAATCTCTCTCTTTGACGATATGTCAAGGTGCAGGCTGGTGGCAGAAACGATCCTCTCCAGATTGTTAAAAAGAATGTCGGCCAGGTTGCATGACTTTTTCGCTTCTTCGCTGTCAGGATATTTTTCGCGGAGTTTTGATGTCAGCAGTTGAAGAGCTTTCAGATGTGTCAGGGGAGTTCGCAGTTCATGTGAGGTTGCGTGGGTGAAGAATTCCCTGGCCCTGTTCAGGTTTTGCTCCCTGGATACGTCCCGTTTGCTTGCGACAAAAGATATTATCCTGCCGTCGGAGTTGAAGACGGGTGAGATAGTAGCCAACTCTTCGTACAGGGTGCCGTCCTTCCTCTTATTTGTAAAAAAGCCTTCCCAGACATTGCCCCCCTTTATGGTATCCCACAGATTTTTATAGAAAGCCTCATCATGTTTGCCGCTTTTGATAATGCGCGGATTCTGTCCTATTGCCTCCGCAGTGGTGAATCCGGTGGCCTTCTCGAATGCCCTGTTTGCATATTCGATCTTCCCGTCAGGGTCTGTAATTACAATTGTATCGGGGGACTGCTCGACGGCTGTCAACAGACGGCTCCTTTCATCCTCCCTGTTCTTGCGGTCGGTAATATCCTGAACCGTTCCTGGTATCTGGGTTGCCTTCCCGTCATCATCCAGCATCGGTTCACCCATTGCCTGTACCCATTTAATGGCGTCGTCTCTCATCAGAAGCCGATGTTCGATGTTCCAGGGCTCACCAAAATCGATCCCCCGCTGGATGGTTTTAAGGTCGAATTCCCTGTCATCCGGGTGTACGACGTCGGCAAAAGCCGGGAGTGTCGCTTGGTCTCTGAAAAGGCCGAAGATATTGAAAAGTTCGGTTGAGCCTTCAACATTGCCTGTTGCGGGATCCAGTTTCCAGTGACCCAGCCTGGTGATGGCCTGCGCCTTTTCGAGGCAAATATGACAACGCCCTCAGACGTAAAATCAGAGACATTTTCAAATCGCTTTAGAACACTGTCCATTTCGTTTGTTCACCAAAATTATGTTTTTTTCTGGGCAGTTTTCATAGAAAGCATCGCGCACCCTCTATTATGTTACTGTGTAACATCTGCAATAACAAGAAATATAATGTTAAAATAAGTTACTTATCGATTTCTCAACTGGTGGATAAACAGTGAGTATTGACGCTCCTGTTGTCAGCAGTATATTGCAGTTCTGCTAAATGTAAAATTGCTTGGGGGTAACGAGCGATGTTTTGTTGAGAGGAGAGTTAGGGGGTATTAAAACATCCAGCCGAAATATTTTACCCGGTAGAGCGTCGGCATCAGAACATGGTCTATGAATAGTCCGTTCCTTTCGTCATCCTCCATATTTAGAATCCCCGTAATGAAGCCGTTCTCGGTAGGGACGCGGGAAAGAGACTGGACATAGTAGGCGAGGGCGAGCATCTCATCAGGTTTCAGCGATTTTGCGAACGACTGCATCGGCGTGCCGGCAAGTCCGGTTGCGATGGAGAGGTATATCTCATCGATATCCTTGCCACGCTTTAATCCTCTCTCTTTCAGATTTGCAGGTTTGATGGGGCGTTGCCAGTCGTCTTTAAGTTCGCCGGCTTTTTCGCCGTCCCCTTTCCCTTCGTGTCCGTGACACTCGTAGCATTTCGCCTTGCTGTAGATCTCCGCCCCGAACTTCATGTATTGAGGTCTGCTCATTATCGGGGAAGGGATGTATACCTTCTCAGGTTTGTCAGCCCCCTCGAACAGGTCGGAAAAAGTCTTTACATAGTAGGTCAATTGCCACTTTTCAGTCGTGGTAAGGCCGGGCCATGCAAGCATACCCGTGCCGTGAAGACCGCGCGAAATGGTTTTGAAAATATCAAGATTGTCAGGTACCGCTCCTTTGGTAGAGCGGAACTTGAAAACGCCGGTGGTGAAATCGGTCGGCCTTGTTTTGAGTCTTTCTGCTTTGCTCCCTCTCCCGTCCCCCATGGTTCCATGGCAAACCGCGCATCGCAATTCATAGTTCACCCTTCCGACCCGGATGTTCTCCGCATCCTCAGTGGGGCGCTCTGTTTTGAGGTCAAGCGGAACGGTTTTACCGTTCATCCACAATGTGATGGTTTCTATCCCCTGTATGCCCCCCACGCTGTTATAGCCGAGATTTGCCAGGGCGCCCAGGGAGATGACGGCGGCGATTATCAGAGCCGCGATGATTATGTTTTTAGTTTTCAATGTATTTTCTGTTTTGTAGTCTGCATTGTAGAGTCGCCTTGGGTAATATTTTATATCTATTCGTCCGGTTCTTCCATGTTTATCGGGAAAAACCGTTTCACCGGGATGTTTGCGCCCGCCGCGCTTGCGGTTTCGCTTCAGCGATTGCCCGGCTAAAAAACAGCGAAGCCACCCGGCGGGAATTCTTCTTTTCTTGGTGCTAGGCTTTGAGTTTTACGAAAACACCTTCCTGAATGCAGAATTCTATGAAGAATGCTTTCATGCTTGGGGTAAGTATCTGCGACCGGACAAAGAAAAAGCCTCTCGCGTCAACAGGCGAAAGGTTCAGCTGCGTATTTACGAGCATGGTCATAGGCGTGCCAGATGTCGCCTGGAACCCGTATTTTCTCTCAAGATTCTTCCTGAAGCTCCCGACAACCTGGTTGCAAATCTCGCCGAGGGTATTTGTCACCTCTTCGGCTATGACCTTTGGTGTATCTTCAGGGCCCATCCCCATCCCCTTCATGAATTCCGAAACGACGTCGATTGCCGCCTCTTCGGGGTAGTTTATGATTACGAGGCCGTTTATGCCACCTGTGAAATCGAGGAGGGATGCGACGCGATGGCGCGTCTGGGCAGAGTTGATAAGGTAGTAAGAGGGGGATACGGTAAACTTCCCTTTTCCGCCAAGCTTGTTGAACGCTTCAATATAGCTCTCGGAAAAAAGTTTTGTCATCTTGATAGCGTTTGCCGCTTCGGGTGATGACGAGCGGTGTACCCCTTCAGCATGTGCCTGATCCATTTATAAACCTCCTGCTCTGCAAGTAATTCAGTTCCGAATTTTTCGGCATTCGTAGATCTGTCCGCTTCGTAATATGCTGGGCGGACGTTTTTCTCCTCTATGGTATATCGGCCAAATCGGCATATACCTTAGCCTTCCAATTTAAATAATATCCGATTTTTCAGCGCTCATGCGATCGACTTTTGCGGTATCAGCGATTGTTTGGAGAATAAAATCGGCTTTTCGAGAGCTTTCTACCAAAAAGGCAAAACGGAGAACTCTTGCGTGCTGGCTGTAACTAATTGAATAAATGGCATATGCAAGAAGACGCTAACCGCCTATCGCTTCTCTTTTCATCGGAACGATTCTGGTTGTTTATTACCGGATCGGCTGGCAATTCATTTGAAATAGGTTGGTTCACAACGTAGAATTCCGGCATGACCTTTATCGCCGGGATTTGCCGATTTCCATTTCTCTTTTTCGTATTGATGATCGTTGTTCCACATACGAACAATGCTGAAGGGGCGACCATCACCGTACCCCAGGATGAAAAGACCTGGATGGCGCATACACCGTTAAAGGTGGATAAAGGGGTCGTATTGTTCGATGTCGACAAGAGGGAAAACCTGATGCTTGCCATGCCGAACGTCGCGGCAGTTTCATTTGAATACGAGACTGACGGGAATTTCCTGGTTTCATCTTCTTCTCTGACACCGGGTGGCGAGCAGATTGACTATCTCTTCAGCGAACGGAAGAAGATATGGAGCGGGACAGGGCGGGTTGAGTTTGATCTCAGGCGAACGATAGGGTGGTCGCCCGGCAGCAGGCCTATGCTGATATTTGAGGGGACGGGGAATTTCAGAATTAGAAATCTGGCAGTTACCACGCCGGCAAACCTGCGGGATTACAGCGCGGAAAAAGGATCCGCTTTTTTCTGGAAACCGATAAGCATCTGGCATACGACTATCAACTTTATTACGCCGGCATATTGGGATGTAAACAGGAATATCAGTTTTTCCTTAATGCTTGGAGTTTCATATCTCGTTTTGGTCGTTGTTCTGATTTTCGCACGGCTTTATTCGAAAAAGATAAAGACGGAAAAGTTTGCGGTATTGATATCCCTGACGGGGGTCTGCATATTTGCGCTTCACTTTGCTTTCAGGCTTGCCCCTTCCGTCAATTACAATATTCTCGATTCAAACGAAGAGAAAATTAAACTCAATTACTATTATCCCGAGTTCGGCATTCTTGTCTCAAAGGCAAGAGAGATAATTGGAACCGGCGATACAGTAGTGGTGATGTACGAAAGCGGGGATTGGTTCTCGCCTGAGGCCTTCTGCTTTAACATTGTTCCCGAAAGGTGCGTTTTTTATGAACCTGACAATGATACGCTTTTTGGAAATCCATGGCCGGGTCTTCCGACATACGTAAAGGCGGACATCAACAGCGTGAACGCGATCGTTTCATACAATTCGGCGTATCCGCTCCCCGTAGGCTTCAGGAAGGTGTATGAGCTCAACAGGAATGTTTTCATAGCGAGGAAAGAGTGATCTACCTCATAAGCGCAACGCTTACAGCGGTTTCAGGCTATGTCATAGGCCATCACGCCCGGTTGTTGCGGAAAAACCTGGCGTACGATATTGCCCTCGGCTGGTTTATCGGTTCCGGATACTTTTCTCTTGCGTATCTTGCGGTTCAACATGTTACGGGGGTGGCACCGATGGCATCCATCTCAGTCGGCATAGTCGCCTTACCGCTTTTATCGGCGGGGTACAGGTGGAGGGAGTTTAGCGGCTTTGTAGCAGAGACTTTATCGCGCCATAAACTGCGGCAGGAAAAGATATCTTTTTCCGCGTTCGAAGCGATATTGGTCGCCGTTGTGGTCGCGGTAGTCCTGCTCGCTGTTTTTCACGGGATCAGTACGCCTACCAATGGAGATGACGCGCTGAGGTCGCGCGGATACCACCCGCTACTGGTGCATGCGGGCGTTGTGGACATAAATAATTCCATCTTTCATAACGGGATCTGGCCAAACTATGCCCCGCTGTTATCGTGGCACCTGAATGGGAGCGCGGATCATTTTTATCTGAATTACGGTGTTTTAACTTTGGCCGTATTCTTTATGGTGCTTGTCTATACTTCGCCTGCGCAAAAAAGGAATACGCGTCAGGGGCTTTATTCCCTTTTCCTTGTAGTTTCGATCCCGCTTTTCGTCTTTCATATGACATCAACGTACATCGACATATTCCTGATAGTTGCGGTAGCGCTTGGATATTTATTCTTTTCTTTATATATCAGGGACGGCGATGAGACCGATCTGAATACATCCATCATCTTTTTTACGCTTGTATCTTTTGCCAAAACGAAGGGGATAATAACAGGCCTTACCGGATTCGGTTTTATCGGGATGTATCTTGTCCGGGAATTTTGGGAAAACAGGCGTCTCCCGTCCATTAGGGTAGCCGGATTCGGTGTTCCCTTCCTGCTATTTTTGGCAATAAAGGAGTATCACGATCCTATGCTATCAGGTCTTTTCCGCATGGCGGCCGGCGCGCCAGCGGACATTATCCGGCAGAGTAATGAAGTAATGCCTGATAATACGGTAGGGGAAAAGAGCGCGGCTTTTTGGCACTCTCTTTTTATAAGCGGCAATTTCGGCATTCATTTTTACCTTTTGATCGGGGCGACTGTTGCGTATTTCAGGAGGATTTTCAGCACGAAACTTGTATGGGATTTCCTATTTCTTTCAGCAATATTTTTTGAGACGTATTATTTCATGGTCTATTGGTACGTAAACATGCCATACCATCAGTCGATCCTTCACAGGGTTGTTATGATGCTTTCCGTGATTTGCGCCCTTTTTCTTGCCACATGTTTCGCCAGGGGGGAGGACGAAGGAGAGATTGGCGAAACAGGGGGGCGGCAAGGGCCTGTTTGACGAAAAATTTGTTTTTTCGGTTTTTCTTGAACTTTTCATCCGGTTAGGTTTTAATCTATCCTTTTGATTTTATTAAATAGGAGTTAATTGATGTTTTCGCTGGTAGACAACGCCTTCGCTATGGCACCACCTACGGGGGCCGAGGTATCGACGGTCGACACTATTATGAGTTTCGCTCCGCTGATACTACTTCTGTTTATCTTTTATGTGTTTATTATTCGCCCGCAGGGAAAGAAACAGCAGGAGACAAAACAGATGATAGAAAACCTGAAGGAAGGGGACAGGGTGCTAACCTCCGGCGGTATCATCGGGACTATTGTGAAGGTCAAGGATGACGAACTTACTGTTGAGATAGCGAAAGAGGTTAAAGTGAAAATAAATAAAAATTACGTTTCATCACTGGTGACGAAAAGCATATGAACAAACCTCTTCTTTGGCGTTTTGGATTGACCGCGGTTGTGCTTATAACCGCGCTTTACTCAGCTCTTCCGCTGGAAAAGAAGATCAAGCTCGGACTGGATCTCCAGGGGGGGATGTACCTCGTGTATGAGGTCGAAACAGACAAGGCAATTCAACTGAAGCTTGAAAGGCTCAGGAACGAAATAAAGGATGCACTTGAGAACGACGGCATTGGCGTCGGGCATATGGATACCGAGGGGGGCAACTCTCTGAGGGTGGTTCTTGCCAATCCTGACGATACAGTATCGGCTAAGAGGATTTTTTCTGAATTTTCCGATCTGAGCGAAGATTCCGGCCAGCCGCAAGGGGAGCTTGTTTATACATTCAGCGAATACAAGGCCAAAACGCTGAGACAGAATTCAGTCGACCAGGCGCTTGAAACCCTGCGGAACAGGATAGACGCGTTTGGCGTTTCGGAACCTGGCATTCAGAGGCAGGGGGAGAACAGGATACTTATAATGCTTCCGGGGGTACAGGATCCCGATCGGGCGAAATCGCTCATCAAAACCACCGCAATGCTTGAGTTCAAGATGGTAGATGAAGATGCGAGCATCGAGAAGGCCGTGGCGGGTGATATCCCTGCTGGCCGAGAGGTACTCTGGAGATACGAAATAGATCCCAACACCGGAAAGAATGAGAAAAGAAACGCGTATGTATTGATGAAGAACGCTCTCCTTACAGGCGAATCGATCGAGGACGCCGACGTGCGTATTGATCAGAGTTACAACGAACCATACGTACTTCTGGTTTTCGACAGCGAAGGGGGACGGAGGTTCGCCGAGATAACGGAAAAGAACGTGAACAAGAGGTTTGCCATTATTCTGGACGGGAAGGTGCATTCCGCTCCTGTCATTCAGGAGCGCATCGGAGGTGGTAGGGCGCAGATCTCGGGCGGATTCTCGACCGAAGAGGCCCACGATCTTGCGATAGTACTGAAGGCCGGTGCGTTGCCGGCACCGTTGCATCTCCTTGAAGAGCGAACTGTTGGCCCCACTCTCGGCGCGGACAGCGTAGCAAAAGGGGTAAAATCGATTATTTTTGGATTGGTCACCGTAATACTCTTTATGCTTGCCTACTACAGGATAGGGGGGATAATCGCCGACTTTGCGCTCATTTTGAACCTTGTGGTCATCGCGGGGATAATGGGCTATCTCGAAGCTACGCTTACACTCCCGGGCATCGCGGGAATTATCCTCACAGTCGGTATGGCGGTGGATGCGAACGTTCTGGTCTTTGAGCGAATTCGCGAGGAGGTCGCGAACGGGAAAACGATACGCGCGGCGGTTGAGGCCGGCTTTTCAAAGGCGTTCCTCACGATTATCGATGCGAACATTACGACTCTTATCGCGGCGATAGTGCTGTTTCAGTTCGGTACCGGTCCTTTGAAAGGGTTTGCCGTGACCCTGACCATCGGCATATTGGCATCAATGTTTACCGCGGTTTTTGTTTCGCGGACAGTTTTTAACCTGATACTTTCCAGCCGGAAAGTTACAAGTGTGAGCATCTGAACATGAGATTTTCGATTAGCAATTTAAACTATAAGTTTCTTGATTTTAGAAAGACCGGGTATATATTCTCCGCAGTATTGATCACTATTTCATTGCTCAGCGTGGCTTTGCACGGGGGATTGAAATACGGGATAGATTTTGCCGGCGGCACACTGATACAGATCAAATTCAAGGAGCCTGTCGACATCAGAGAGGTAAGGAAGATCGTGAATGCCCTTGATGCAAACGGCGGGGACATTCAGGAATTTGGCGAGCCTGAGGTCATTATCATCAATCTCCACTCCGAAGACGGGGCGCATGATAAAACAGTACAGATGGTTAAAGAAAGTCTGGTTGGCAAGTATGGGGAGGACGGTTTTATCATTGAAAGGGTCGAGATGGTTGGACCAAAGGTTGGAAGCGATCTTTCAACAAAGGCCATTATGTCTATCCTTTACTCCTTGATAGGGATACTTATTTATGTTTCATACAGGTTCGAATTCCGCTTTGCCGTCGCGGCGGTAGTAGCGCTGGCGCACGATACGATCATTACGGTTGGCGCCTTTTCCATCGCGGACAAGGAGTTCGCGCTGCCGGTTGTTGCCGCGTTGCTTACGGTGATCGGTTACTCGCTCAATGATACGATAGTCGTGTTCGACCGCATCAGGGAGGACCTGAGGCTGAAGAGGTCTTTGCCGATAAACGACTTGATCAACGGTAGCATAAACGCCACGTTGAGCCGTACCGTTATTACATCCGGCACCACGCTCCTTGTTGTTTTGGCGATCTTTATCTTCGGCGGTTCGGTTATTCATGATTTCGCCTTTGCGCTCCTGGTTGGTATCGGGATTGGTACCTACTCATCGATATTCATTGCGTCTCCGCTACTTCTGTTCTGGCCCGGGACTACAACCCAGACGCTAAGTCTTGCTGTAAAAAAGAAATAGGATAGAGACGCGTACATAGGCGCAACTTCAGGCCTACTGGCCACAGCGCCTGGTATTATTGACATCCCTTTCTCGAACTGCAATCAGGCAAATTGCGAATTTGGCTGGGCCAACACAAACCTTGGCATGATGATTACTTTGGAGGGAGTCAGTTCCTTACGGCACGCTGAAAGGGAGTATCCAATGGAAGGTGGTTCCGGCTCCCGCTACGCTTTCGAACCATAGCCTCCCGCCCATCAGCTCCGCGAACTGTTTCGACGTTGACGCCCCAATACCGATACCCTCGAATTTTCGGGATATCGATCCGTCGACCTGTTTGAAGTTTTCAAACACCAGCGACTTCTTGTCTTCCGGTATTCCGATGCCGGTGTCTTTCACCGCGAAATGTATCCAGGCGCGCTTGTCTTTCTGTTCATCATCGAGGTATATTTTCATATTCAGCTCCCCTTTTTGCGTGAACTTAATGGCGTTGTTCAGTATGTTTTTCGATATCTGCATCAGCTTGTCGCAATCCCCTATGAGGATGGCGGGAACATTGGGTGATATCTGATATATGAAACCAAGGCCTTTCGCTTCCGCGCTCTTTTTTGGGATTTCTATGGTCATCTCCATGAATTCAATGAAATTGAACGGCGTTTCGTCCAGCTCGGCTATTCCATGTTCTACTGTTCCGGCATCCAGAAGCGTGTTTATCAGGTGAAGAAGTTTTTCGGATGAATCCTGAATGATCTTGAGCGGTTTCCTCTGTTCCTCTGTAATTTCGGTTTTTAACAGGTGCCTTGAAAAACCCATAATGCTGTTCAGGGGTGTACGCAGTTCGTGGCTCGTGTTGGCGAGCATCTCGGTTTTCATCCTGTTCGCTCTCTCAGCCTGCTCCTTGGCGTGTCTCAGGCTGTCTTCCATCTTTTTTCTTTCTGCAAGCTCCCTGGATAGTTCCTCTGTCCGAAGTTTCACCTGGTTTTTAAGCGAACGGTTCCATGTCAGCACGAATCCTATTCCCAGCCCGCCGCCAATGATGAGGATGAGGGCTGTCAGCTCACCGCGTGTCAGCCACGGTTCCTTGAATTCTATGATATGTTTTCGGACGATATTGCTTTTTTCAGCTCCGGTGAGTGTTGCAAGCGCTTTCTCAAGTATCCCTGCAAGCTCGGGCCAGTCCTTTCTTACGGCAAAGGAGAGCTGGTATATAAAACCGGTTTCACCGGCAACATGGAGATTCATTATGGCTTCCTTTTCGATGTAGTACGATGCCGTGGCGATGTTTGCGATAAAGGCGTCAAGCCCGCCAAAAGCAAGTTTTCGCAGACCGCTGACCACGTCAGGCATTGGGGTGATCTCAAGTTCGGGATAATTCTCCATGAGATAATCGTGGACCGCGTAACCGAAAGTGACCCCGACTTTCTTCCCCTTGAGGCTTTCCAGTGTATGTTTCCTTAGCTTGTCGCTTCTCACGATAATGACCGCCGGAAGCCGAAGGTATGGCGAGGTGAAACGCATATACTTTTCCCGTTCCGGATTTTTTGCCGCCGCGCTCCATACATCGACCTCTTTTGCTCTTGTTTTATCAAGCACGGTCTCCCATGATTCCAGTTTTACAATAGTAAATTTCAGCCCGGTCCTGTCCTGGATAATTTCAAGATATTCAGCGGCGATACCATCAAGTTCCCCCTTTTTATCGAACCACTCTATTGGCGGGAAGGCAGGGTCGGGACCGACTCGAATGACCGGATGTTGCTTTAGCCATTCCGTCTCAGTGGCAGATAGATTTACCTTTATTCCGTTTTGTGGGCTTATCTTTTGAGATGATTCAGCTTTTTGGGCGTGTACGAGAATCACAAACGCCGTAAAAATTAGTATGTAAGTTCTTGAGATCATCGTCAATAGATTAAACGATTTTATAAGTTTTGCCGAAATTCTTTTAGATGCGAATGCAGGGCTTAACGGCATATTCTTCCGGACCAAGTGCGGCACTTTGATGTTTTTCAGGGTGCCTTAGTATGGCAGGAATTGATGGGTTTGATATTGGGAAATGGTGGAGCTGAGGGGGATCGGTCACTCTCACGCTGCTCCTGCAACGCTCGCTCGACCCCGATTCGTTTTCTCGCAAAACGTCCTGTTTTGCGTTGCTCCTTGTTCGGTCGCAAACGAAAACTCACTTTCGATCCCCGGATGAATTTCGAGAGGCCGTTATCACGCAGAATGTGGGGTTTGATATGGGGAAATGGTGGAGCTGAGGGGGATCGGTCACTCTCGCGCTGCTCCTGCAACGCTCGCTCGACCCGATTCGTTTTCTCGCAAAACGTCCTGTTTTGCGTTGCTCCCTGTTCGGTCGCAAACGAAAACTCACTTTCGATCCCCGGATGAATTTCGAGAGGCCGTTATCACGCAGAATGTGGGGTTTGATATGGGGAAATGGTGGAGCTGAGGGGGATCGAACCCCTGACCTCTTCACTGCCAGTGAAGCGCGCTCCCAGCTGCGCCACAGCCCCGTTTAATCCAGAATAAGAGAATATATACGACTTTCCGGCAAAGTCAATTCCTTTAATTATGCAACGGAACCCTTGCACATGAGGTTTAAATAAGTAACAATACTGGTTCACCGTATATTTTTACTAACTTAATCAATCTTTAGCTTCAAAAGGAGTAACAATAATGGGTTGGGAAGACAAATGGAGGCCGCCTGGCGGTCAGCAACCCCCGATAAACATCCCTGATATCAAGCTCCCGGATCTTCCGCCTTTGAACAAGAGCACGATAATCTCGGCTCTTATGATAGCTTTCGGTATTTGGGTACTTACGGGAATTTACAAGGTTGAGCTTAATGAAAGAGGAATTGTCCTCCTTTTCGGAAAGTACATGAAGGTCTCCGAGCCGGGACTCAACTGGTTTGTGCCATCCCCGATCGGCGATGTCATAAAAGTCAGGGTTGAGGAGATAAAGAGGGTAGAGATAGGTTTCCGTTCATCGACCAGGGAACGTCAGCCGAATCCGAACGCTTTCCTCGAAGAATCCTTGATGCTTACCAAGTCGGTGAACATCGTGGATATCGACATGGTAGTGCAGTACCAGGTATCGGATCCGATCAACTACCTCTTCAAGGTAGCCGACGACGATTCCAGGGAGCTGTATGACCGCGGCCTGGAAGGGACCGTCAGGAGTGTGGCAGAATCCGCGCTCAGGGAATCGGTTGGACGAACCGAGATAGATATGCTTCTTACCACCGACAAGGGGCGCGTCCAGGAAGAGGTCCGTCAGCTTATACAGAAAATACTCGACAAGTATGAAAGCGGCATCCATGTCGGACTTGTGCAGTTTCAGGACATACACCCACCTCAGGAGGTTAGAGAGGCATTCAAGGATGTAAACAACGCTGAAGAGGATAAGAACAGGCTTATCCGAGAGGCTGAAGGATATCTGAATTCAATCATCCCGGTAACAAGGGGTAAGGTCGAGCAGATATTGAAAGAGGCCGAAGCGTATCGCGAACAGAAAGAGAAAAGGGCTGAAGGCGATGCATCCCGCTTTACCCAGCAGTTGGAAGAGTACAGGAAGGGGAAGGATGTTACACGAAAGAGGCTTTATCTTGAGACTGTCGAAGCTGTGCTTGAGAATTCCAAAAAGATTCTTGTCGATAAACAGACAGCCGAGAAGATGATGCCGATCCTTTCATTTGGTCAGGATCAAGCGTTGATGCCCCCTGGCTCGGCCGGGGCGCCTACCGGAGCGGGAGGTGTGAAATGATGAGCGAAGTAAAAAATCTGGTTTTTGGAATTCTGCTGGTTGTCGCGCTATTCCTTGCAGGGAGTTCCTTTTATGTCGTGCAGGAGTTCGAGCAGGCGGTAGTCCTCCGGTTCGGAAAGTTCGTAACGGCGGTTTCTGAGCCGGGCCTGCATACAAAGATACCGATAATCCTGCAGGTAACGAAATACGATAAAAGACTTCTTGATTACGATATTACCCCTACGGAAATAGTAACGAAGGACAAGAGGACGCTTGTCGTCGATTCTTTCTCGAAATGGAAGATCACCGACCCGGAGCTCTTTTACAAGAGAGTGAGGACGGAGATAAAGGCTCGTGGACGTATCAAGGACATCATCTACTCCGAGCTGTGGCAGGAGTTCGGCTCCCACACTCTCGAAGAGATAGTTTCTGTTAACAGGCAGGTATTCATGGAGAACGTTACCATGCGCGCAAACCAGAAGGCCGAGCAGATGGAGATGGGTATTGCCATCATAGACGTAAGGATAAAAAGGGCGGACTTGCCGGAGGAGAACAAGAATTCCGTTTTCCGCCGAATGAGGGAAGAGCGAAAAAGGATAGCTTCGCAGTTCCGAGCCGAGGGTGAAGAAGAGGCGAACAAGATACGGGCAAATGCCGATAAGGAGAAGACCGTTATGCTTGCCGAGGCCTACAAGAAAGAGCAGATTATCCGCGGTGAGGCCGACTCGGTCGCCATTAAGATCTACGCGGATGCTTTCAAAAAGGATCCGGAGTTTTATGAGTTCCAGAGGTCGCTTGAGGCTTATCGCAAGGCTTTAACGAGCAACAACGCGGTAATTCTTTCCGACAGGTCGGAGTTCATGAAATATTTCAACGCTTCCGACGAAAAGAAATAGCTTTCTTTGCCGGGGCGGCCTTTGATAGTCAAAGGCCGCCCTTTCTTTTAAGTCCCATACCTTGCGAGGTCAACTTTATCCAGATAGCTGAAATCCGTTTTCAATGTCACTCTATTGTGCTTGGCCAGAAATACTCGACGTGGAAAGCGCGGTTATAGGAATTATTTTGACGATATTTTGAAAAGTTCGGCGGCGTTGCCGCCAAGGATTTTTTCGGCGTCGGCAGGATCAGGGGAGAGCGATCTAACTATCGCCTTCTGCTCTTCCATTATCGCTTTTCTGTATCCGCTGTCTGGTCTCATCACGGTATCGGTGCCGAACAGGATTCTCGATGCTCCCATTATGTCGATCGCCCTTCTGAACACTTCCATAAGCTCCATCCTCTCAGGGGTGTAATCTCGCCAGTTGTTGGTGCCGGATGTATCGACATACAGATTGTCGGTGTGATAGGCGATGAGGCATACCTCGCGGAAAAAGCCGGCTCCGAAATGGGCGATGATGAAGTTCAGGTCGGGGAAAAGCCGTAGCGGGAGCTGGAGGTCGAGCGGATTTGTATACCGGTAATCGGATGCAGGGGCGTGCGTTATCCCCATGTGGAAGGTTATCGGAACCCCGAGGCTCTGCGCCTCTTCGTATAATGGGAAGACCTTTTCGTCGTACGCATGAAAAAGCTGAAGGCAGGGGTAGAGCTTCAGCCCGCGAAAACCGTACTGCGTGACTTGGTTGCGAAGCCTTTCGGGGGCGTCTTTTGCCAGCGGGTCGTTCAGGTAGGCGTAACCCGCAAACCTCTCGGGAGCAAGGGCTACGAAGTCGCGCACCTGCTCCGGTTGCTCTGAAATGGGGAAAAAGAGCGCTCTATCTATCCCGTTTGCGTCCATCTCGGAGAGCCACTGCTTGGCGTGATCTTCCAGCGTTCTCTCCTTGAGGAAATTTATGAATTTCTGGTTTATCAGATGTGATGCCTTCTTTATTAGCATATCCGCCGAACCGGGGTAATTCTTCTCGAAGCGGAACCTGGAATCCTCGACCATTTCGGCCGTAAGGAGGTGTACATGACAATCAATCATATGCCGACATGATAGCGTATTTATACCGGAGGCGGAGAACGGTTTTTAAAATGCCCGGTTTTTCATTTATACTGTTCTGCTCATGAATACAATAGAAGCAAATCTGATAATTTTCGATCTTGACGGCACGCTGATCGACTCGAAAAAGGATATCGCCGACGCGGTGAACAGCACACTAGCCGCGATGGGGCAGAGAGAGATTCCGGTTGAGCATCTCTATTCCTTCGTCGGCAACGGCGTCCGTCCACTCATCGAAAAGAGCATGATCGAATCCGGCAACGCCGAAAGATTGCCGGAGGCTATCAAACATTTTCAGGATACATATATAGAGACGCTCCTCGATACGACAGTAATGTTCGACGGGATTCCCGAGGTGCTTGAGCATTTCGCATCACTGGGAAAGAAGATGGCTGTTGCGTCGAACAAACCGTTCCGTTACGTAGACAAGATAATCGACGGGCTTGATATGAGGCGCTATTTCCTCTCCGTAAAGGGGGGGGATTCGTATCAAACAAGCAAGCCGGAGCCGGAAATGATACTTTCAATAATTGAAGAGGCTTCCTCTTCAAGGAAGGAATCGGTGATAGTCGGGGACAGCAGGGTTGATATAAAGGCCGGGATAAACTCCGGGATAAGGACAGTCGGTGTGACCTATGGATTCAGGGAGAGGGAAGAGATAATCGAAGCGAAGCCCGATGCCATGATAGAAACTCCGATAGAGCTGAAAAAAGTAATTGTATGAGAAGGAAAATAGTGCGCGAAGGGGAATGCGTTTCATGCGGTGAATGCTGCAAAAAGCTTCGGATCACCGGGATATTGAGCAATATCGTAAGGCAACATGGAACACTGGAGGATGCGGAGGCCTATTACTCTTATCATGGCGTGAAACTCGTAGATGCGGACAAGATATCGGACAGGGCGCTCCTTGAGATTGACAGGAAATGCGACCAGCTTTCTGAAGATAACATATGCCTGCTTCATGAAATGGACAAAAAGCCGTTCATCTGCCGGAAATACCCATGGTTCAAGGATGATATCGAAACATGCGGATTCACATTTCGGGAAGAGGGGGGCTTGTTCGGATTTTAACGGATCGGCGCTATTTCTTCTCTGGCCGGGAAAAATTATTCGCCTGTCCGGAAGTGGGAGTTCTATAAAAATAGAAAAGAATCCGGACAGGCGAAAGGACGGGGAGAGACTCGACGTATAAACCAAGCACGAATGCTTTCTGCCCTAGAATAAAGCACCTTTTATGCCAAAAATGTTAAGGTATTAATATCAAACTGTTACGAAAGTCCAGGGCATTAAAAATACTCTATATGCGAAAACAAATGCACAGTATAATTCTCCTCAGATTTAAAAAAGTCAATAAAACAATGAGTTATGCGCGCATAAAGTGCGAAAATAAATGCGCAGAGCTTGTTCATATATATCTAAAATTTACGCATTCAAATTCATTTTGGTACGAACTAACGCCTTCCATTTAATTCTCTGTCGTTTTTTTCCCCTTTGGATGTAACATGAGCAGGGTAATTCCTGCTAATGGAATTTATTGATGATAAATTTTTCCCGAAATGCTATTCAGCCAGGGGTAAACAAGAGTGAGCAGTAACATTGATTCCATAGACGCCGTAATTCTTGCGGGGGGTAAGGAGTCGCGTTTCGGGATTTTGCCGATAAACAAGAACATGCTCCTCGTCAAGAACCGCCCCCTTTTCATCCATATTCTTTTTGCACTTCTGGAGGTGAAGAGGATAGGGAGGATTTTCATAACCGGCCCGGCGGACGAGATCAAAAGGATCCTCAAGGAGCATGGAGGGGATATCCCTTCGGGGAAGGTTTTTCCCGTGCAGGAGAGTACCGACATTGTGGCAAATGTCTGGATAGCATTTATTCACTCTCTTGTGAAATACAAGCCGGGAGACGAGGATAATGATGAAGAGCTTCGCGAGAAACTGTTTTTTGCCTGTGCCGGGGATATGCCGCTCGCCACGCCGATGGAGATAGACGAGTTCCTCGATGGATGCAAGGCGGCTGGCGACTACGACTGGTTCATGGGGATGACGAGGAAAGAGACGCTCGATTTTTACAAGCCGAAGAAGAGGAGAAGGGGGATAAGGATGGCCTACTCGCATTTCGCGGAAGGGCTTTACAGGATAAACAATCTTCACCTCTTTAAACCGTTCAAGATAAAAAACAAAAACGAGTTCACCGAATTCTACAGGGTCAGATACCTTAGGCGCTTCTCCAATATCCTCAAAAGCGGAATCGGGATTTTGAGAAGGAACGTCGGCCTCGAAGGGCTTTTCGGTTGGGCGTTCATGATCCTAGCCATGAAACTGTACAGGATGGGATTTATCTCGGCGTCCGATTATTTCAGGAAATTCGTCCCGATAGAGAGAGGGGAAAAGGTGGTAAGCAGGCTGATAGGGGGGAGGAGCAAAACTGTCATCACCACATATGGCGGATGTGCGCTTGATGTAGACAGGAAAGGGAACAGGGCCCTTTTTGAGAGACAGTACGATCAATGGATGGAGCACCAGTACAAGCTCGCCGATAAACGGGGTCTTTCAAAAAAGATCCCGAAGATAACCTGAAGGCTACTGCTATCAGCTATACCGCCTCAAGCTCGGCCTTCAACTCCTCCGACAGCGGTTTTAAAAGCGCCTTTGCGTTCTGCCTCAGCTGGTTGCCGTCCTTTACCCCGACAAGCGCGGCTGTTACCGTTTTGTTGGACAAGACCCAGTTGAGCGCGAGATGCAGGAGGTTTTCCCCCCTCTCTTCGGCTATTTTCGAAAGTTTGCCGACTCTCCTGAAAGCTTCATCGATCTTATCTTTTTTAAATAGCCCCATGTTCCCCTTCCCCCGCCAGTCGTTGAATGCGGAAGAGCTGTTGTATTTTCCAGAGAGAAGGCCGGACGCGAGCGGGCTGTAGGCAAGGACGCCGATACCCTCCTGGGCGCAAAATGGAAGAAGCTCATCTTCGATCTCTCTTTCCAGAAGGTTGTACTTCGGCTGGATTGAATCGATCGGAGCTATTCCCGACGCTTCGCGTAGAAGCGGGAGGTTGAAGTTGCTCACCCCTATCGCCATGATCTTCTGTTCCTCTTTCAGTTTGGCAAGTTCTTCCATGGTAGGTCCGACAGGATCGTCGGCGGAGGGCCAATGTATCTGGTACAGGTCTATCCTGTCGGTTTGCAGTCTCCGCAGGGAAAGTTCCACCTCTTCGCGGATCGACTTCGGTTTCAGGTCGCGGTAAAGGGTGGCGAGATCTTCCTTCTTCCATCGAAGTCCGCATTTCGTCGCGATGAAGATATTGTCGCGATATGGCTTCAACGCTTTGCCTATCAACTCTTCACTCCTGCCGAATCCATAGACAGGTGCGGTATCGAAAATATTTATGTTGGCTTCCAAAGCCGCCGAGATCGCCTCCATGGAGGCCTTTTCCCCCTTTGATTCCCAGAACGGAGCGCCCCCTATCTGCCAGGCGCCGAAAGCGATCTCCGAAAATTTCATTCCGGTTCTTCCAAGTTCACGATATTTCATAAAAACTCCCTGCATCTGTTTACGCGAAAAAGGGGGCGAAAAAAAAACGCGCCGAACCTCTCTTTTCCCTATAATCACACCTGAATATGAAAACAATAATGGAACGTCCCCTTATTCTAACCGTTTCTGCGGGTTTCATTCTCTCACTATTTCAAATTGTTTCATACGATGTCTGGTGGCACATCGCTTCCGGCAGATGGATGGTGGAAAATCTCGGTTTCCCCTTCAAGGATCCTTTTTCGTTTACCACTGCGGGGGCGAAATGGGTTTTTCACAACTGGCTTTTCGATCTACCGCTGTTCGCAGTACATCAAATATCCGGCGTTGATGGACTGGTTGTATTCCGGGCCATCCTCGTCGCGCTCTTTTCGGCCTCGCTTTATTTCCTATTCAGGTTAAAGGTCCCCGCCTGGCAATCTGCCCTTCTCGCAATCGCCGTTATTGCGTCACTGCGCCTAAGGTTTTTTCTACGGCCGATCCTTGCGTCCGACATTCTTTTCGTCCTTGTCCTTTTTCAGCTAGTCCGGCTTTACGGCAGGGAGAGATTAAGCATGAGCGTCAGGGATCTTTACAAGGTGCCTCTGCTTATTTTTTTCTGGTCGAATCTTCACGCTGGTGTTGTATTCGGCCTTATCACCGCAGGAACTTTTCTGCTTTCATCGATAGTTGAGAGGCGGAACTGGAAACCTTTTGCCGCCCTGTTCGGGGCTTCATTTATCGCCGGACTTGTAAATCCGAATCACATTCATATCTATCTTTATTCGTTCAGATACCTCCTTTTTAAAAAGGAGGTCGCCTTTCTGAACGCTGAACACGCTCCCCCTCCGCTTCCATGGGAGCTTCCCCAGCTTACTATTTACTGGCTGGTGATCTTCGCCGCGATGGTTTTGATATTCGCGAGAGCGAGGAAAGCTCCGCCGTATGCCGTCATGCTGGTCGCCGGCTTCGGCTATCTTGGCCTCACCTCGTTTAGAGGGATGGAGCCGTTTTGCATAGTTTCGCTCTTTACCGTCGTCACCCTCTGGCAGAACCGCATCGAAAATATCCGGCTGAAACAGGTCGTCTATTTAGCAATTATGGCAATCGTTTCCATAGCGGCGGTATACTCCCAGCCCTTGGATACGGGACGAGGGATCGCAATGGACCGCATCCCGGTATCGGCGGTTGATTTTATTGAGAAGGTGCCCATGGAAGGGGAGATGTTCAATTCGCACCCCTTTGGCGGCTACCTCATCTACCGTTTATATCCATCGCGCAAGGTATTCATCGACGGGCGGGACCTCCTTCACGCGAACACGATAAGGAGGCTGGAGGATTTCGGATACGCAAAAATGCTCGATCTCTACAAAGTCGAATGGGTTATCGCCGGATACAGGGACGCCGTTTTGAAAAACCTGCCGATGGAAGAGTGGAGCGTTGTTTACTTCGACGATATTTCCGTGATCCTTGCAAGGAGAGGGGGGAGAAACAGCGGGGTGATAGAAAAGTACGGCTACCGTCAGATCACCCCTTTCAACCTGGAAGAGAAGGTGAGCGCTTCATCCGGTGCCGAGAGGGAAGAGGTAAAAAATGAGCTTGAAAGGGCGGTCAATTCCAGCCGGCAGACATCAGGACTGGGAACGTATCTCGAAAGGCTGAGGTAGGAGAACCTCTTTTACAGAAGGTGGTAATTCAGCTGATGCGCTTTGGTGAAATACTTCCCTTTCAGAAGGTTGATAAGTATCAGGGCGGTCAACAGCACAGTGCTTGAAATCATGAACATCACGATTATCTGATATTTTGCCGCAACTACCGGCGACGCCCCTCCAAGGATCTGTCCGGTCATCATGCCGGGGAGATGCACAAAACCGACAGTGAACATCGCGTTGAACGTCGGTATGAGGGTTGCCCGAACTGCGGATCTTTTCATCTCTATGCAGGCCCGCGTGGAGGAGTGGCCGAGTATCAGCATAGTCTCCACCTCCGCTTTCCTGTTCTTCAATTCGGAGAGGAACCGCTCTCCAGCCATTGAGCCGGAGTTCAGCGCGTTCCCCATTATCATTCCGGCAAGCGGGAGAAGGTACCGGGGATCGTACCACGGCTCTATCTTCAGGATAACTTCTGTAACAATGAAGGTGTTCACTATCGTCCCGGTGAATATCGCGAACCAGACGTATAGGCCGACATTCTTGACGCGAGAGGTCATCCTTTGCGATCCCGCTGTCGCGGCGATAACGCTCATCGTGATTATCAGTAGCACAACAAAATACCATCGGTTCAGGGCGAAGATATATTCGATGATGTAACCGACCAGAAGGAGTTGGACGACGCATCGTACCGCGGCATGGAGGAAGGTCTTTTCAATGCCGAGCTGTTCCTTAATGGAGAGTGCAATAACTATCCCGAACAGGAGGGCGACCATCGCCAGATCGAGCGCTGAGGGATCGATCACGACACTGTTCATATGAACCCACCTTTATCAAGGCGCATCTGCCTCCCTTTTCCGTTTGCGATCTTCAGTTCGTCGTGCGTGACCCATACCGCGGAGAGCCCCCCCTCCCCATGGAGGCGGAGGAACGATTCCTGGAACCTCTCCCGGTTGTCCGGATCGAGCGCGGCTGTCGGTTCATCGAGGAGTATCACGTCGGGTTTCATCAGTAGCGCGCGAATAACGGAAAACCGCTGAGACTGCCCTACCGATATACGGGAGCCGGAGTTTTCAAGGAGATTGTGCGGAAGGTTGAATGCGTCCATCAGGTGGACGATCTTCTCTTCCCCCGCATCCGGCGCGGCAAAGAGCAGGTTCTCTCTTACCGTCATCTCCGGCATGAGGAATGTGGTTTGCGGCACCAGCTGTATTTTCCGTCTCAGTTCCATTACGTCAATGGAGTGGTACTCCTTCCCGTTAAATTCCATTCTGCCGGTGTCGGGATCTATGAGGCGGTTAAGGAGTTTCAGGAAGGTGCTTTTTCCGCAACCCGATTCCCCCTTGATAAATATAATTTCACCGCTATTAAGGGTAAAATGGATATTGTGTAGCAGGGGTCTTCCTGCCGGGTCAGCAGAGCCATCTTTGGCAGATTTAAACTCCCCTGTCGGGAATTTGTAAGTTACGCCAGCCGCATCAATAATGGAAATCATATCAAGTAATTATTGCATTTTTCCGAAACAAAGGTAGTTAGCTTTTGAGGCAAAAAAGGAAAGAAAAATATATTGACAAGGGTATCTAATTTACATACAATTAGCCCTAATTTGGGGGTAAACGCTGGTAAATGAAAAGGTGCTTTGACATACTTAATGTAAAACCTGGCGCCGATATGAGCGAGGTTAAAAAGGCCTATAGAAAGGCTGTTCAGAAATATCATCCCGATACAAATAATGGGATAGGTAACACCTATAAATTCAAAGAGGTAGTAAAGGCATACCGAGCGATACAGGACCATTACAAGGTTTTAGGGATAAAGCCTGCAGAGCCCCACGGGGTTTTTTCGTTCAACATCTTTGCCATGCTGTTTCGCCCGTCGAGGCCGGTTGCCGTGAAGGGACTACGGAAAAAAAGGCTATATGACCATACCTATGTTGATCCGGTTCTCATGGATCTTCCGCTTGAAGAGCTCGCGCTTAGACTTACGGAATCGAGCAACGATTTTGTAAGGAAGCAGGGTGCCAGGGCGATGGCGGTAGTTTATGGCGCCGACGCGATTCCGATATTGGGGAAGGAGCTTGAAACGGCACCTGCGGATCTGGCGGAGGAGATCATTTTCAGTCTCGGCTTAATTGATCATTTTGAATCTGCCAAGGTGCTTGAAAAGTATATGAGGCATCACAATGTGAAGATTGCCTGCACCGCGGTGAACGCGCTTGCTAATATCAACAGGCACTACTCGAGAAAACCTCTCAAGAGGATCGAGAGGGAGGGGCGCTCCCTGTTGCAACGCATTAGGGGGATGTTTGACAACAAGAACCTGTTACAGCTCGTGCGGGATGGGCTTATTGAAAAATCTGAATTCTACATTGCGCAGGCGATACGAAGGACCACGAGGGAATCGCTCCCGATCATTCTTCGCGAACTTGGTTGGGTTTTGCCGGAATCGATCTGACGCAATTTCCTGGTTCCTTTTTTTCTCCTCTCCTCTCCTCTCCTCTCCTCTCCTCTCCTCAAGTTTTTCCCATAAACATCCATTGATTTGTCAGATCTGAAAAACCTTATTTTTAGTCGACAGTAATGAAGATATCGCAGGCCTTTACAGGTAAATCCTTGCAACGGGTGAAGTAGTTAATAAGGGACCAGTGTTGCGTGGAGAAGCTCTTCAGCGGTACGCTTGCTATGTTTACAAAGTTCTGGTTCGGCAAAAAATAGCCCACATGATCGTAAAATGCCGCCCCTTATATTCAAATATCACCGACTTTTTGAACAATGAGCGGACAATATTTATCGGCTGTTTGCCTCCGATTTTAGCCTTTAAAAAAACATAAAAAAAATAAAAAAAAAGATTAGGTTTCACGCGTACATCGTGTATACTTCGTACTTCGCTTCCTGGATTTTGCGGCGCCGGTAACGGCGAGCAGGACAAGGGGATTCGGAAAACCGTTTTCGATAGGGAAAGCAGGTTCTGAATGCAAGAAACTTCTTGACATTCCTTCCCTTCGAAAATAAACTTACGTGCTTTCGTGCCATTTAGTGGTGCGGCAGAGAAATTGTTGAATTTAAAGGAAGATATGGAAGCCAGCGCTAAACTGAGATTTGTAAGGATGTCACCCCAGAAGGGACGGCTGATCGCGGACATGGTTCGCGGCAAAAAAGTCGGTGACGCGCTAAATATGCTTCATTTCACGAACACGAAACCTGCGAAGATTATCGAGAAGCTTTTAAAAAGCGCCCGCGCAAATGCGGAAGAAAAAAATGTGGGCGATCCTGATGCGATGATCATCAAGACAATATTGGTCGACAAGGGACCGGTTATGAAGCGTCAGCTTCCGAGGGCAAGGGGGCGCGTGGATGTTCTTCACAAACCTTTCAGTCACATTACCCTGATACTCGAATCGCATGAAGAGGAAGGGGCCAAGAGAAAGGCGCCTCCAGCGAAAAAAGGAGTTGTCAAAAAGGGCGCAGAGGTGAAGACCGAAAAGAAGAGCGAGGCCGTAAAAGGCGAGGCCGAAAAGGCGCCAGCCAAGAAGGCCACGGTTAAAAAGACTTCCACGAAGAAACCGGTAGCAAAGAAAACGGCTGATGCCAAGAAGGGCACAGCGAAGAAGGCGGCAGCCAAGAAGGCTGTCGCGAAAAAGACCGTTGCCAAGAAGAGCGCGGCAAAGAAGACAACCGCGAAGAAAAGCGCGAAGAAGAAATAAAGGAAGGAGCAGCTTTGGGTCAGAAAACGCATCCAATTGGTTTCAGGCTTGGTGTCAACAAGTCTTGGCTTTCGAACTGGTATGCCGAGGCTGATTACGCGAAGCAGTTGCATCACGACTTGGCTCTCAGGAAATACATACACAAGCAACTCTCTCACGCAGGCGTAGCCAGGGTCGAGATTGAGAGGCGCTCAAAACAGCTCAAGATAAATATTCATACATCAAGGCCGGGGATCATCATCGGTAAAAAGGGTTCGGAGGTCGATGCGCTGAAGAAGACCCTGCAGAAGATGGTCGGGGGTAAGATGGAGATATCTCTTAACATTAAAGAGGTTCGCCGCCCGGAAATTAACGCTCAGCTTGTGGCGGAAAATATCGCCATGCAGCTTGAGAGGCGAATCGCATACAGGCGGGCTATGAAGAAATCGCTCTCGACAGCGATGAGGTTTGGCGCGAAGGGTATCCGCATAAACTGCTCAGGCAGGTTGAACGGGGCAGAGATAGCGCGCGTTGCATGGTATCGCGAAGGAAGGGTGCCGCTTCATACTCTCCGCGCGGACATAGATTTTGGATTTGCGGAAGCCCAGACCACCTTTGGCGTTATCGGCGTAAAGGCATGGGTTTTTCATGGAGAGATTCTTAAGGTAAGAGATTCGTCGGTTGCCGCCAGCGACATGCTCGACGAAAAGATGGGCAAGGACAGCTCAAAAAGGGAAGATAATGCTTAGTCCTAAAAAGGTTAAACATAGAAAACGCCAAAAGGGGCGGAACAGAGGCGTCGCGTGGCGCGGTTCCAGCATCTCATTTGGAAGCTACGCGCTCCAGGTTACAGAGCCGGGCTGGATCACTGACAGGCAGATCGAAGCTGCCCGTATCGCGATGACAAGGCATGTGAAGCGCGGCGGTCAGGTATGGATACGGATATTCCCTGATAAGCCGATTACAAAGAAACCGCTTGAGGTCAGAATGGGTAAAGGTAAGGGTTCCCCAGAACAGTGGATAGCCCGCGTAAAGCAGGGAAGGATACTGTTTGAAATGGATGGGGTGGATCTGTCGACTGCGGAAGAGGCTTTGAGGCTCGCCGCGATGAAGCTGCCGCTTGCCACCAGAATACTTTCAAAGGAAACGAGAGGTTGCCTGTCATGAAGGCTTTGGAAATAAGAGAACTGACGATAGAAGAGCTGTCGCTTAAGCTGGAAGAGTTGAGGAAAGAGTACCTTAACATGCGTTTCCAGAAGAGCACGCAGCAGTTGGAGAAACCGCATCAGATATCGGTAGTAAAAAAGGATATCGCAAGGATGCTTACAGTATTAAATGAAAAGAAGAGGGTAAAAGATGTCAGCGCTTCCTCCTAGACGAAAAGTTCGCGTTGGCGAAGTAGTCAGCAACAAGATGGATAAGACCGTTGTGGTGAAGATCGAAAGGAAGATCATCCACCCTGTCTTCAAGAAGTTCATAAAGAAAACGAAAAAGCTTTACGCGCATGATGAAGACAACAAGTGCAAGATTGGGGACTTGGTCGAGATAGTTGAGACCCGCCCATTGAGCAAGACAAAGAGATGGAAAGTATCTTCCATTGTTTCGGAATAGGGTTGGGAAAACAGGATGATTCAGCTTAGAACGGTATTGGAAGTGGCGGATAACTCCGGTGCCCGCGTAGTGCAGTGCATCAAGGTGCTAGGCGGCTCCACGCGGAGATACGCGAGGATCGGCGACGTCATAAAGGTTGCGGTTAAACAGGCGTCGCCAAACTCGAGCATCAAAAAGGGCGAGGTGAAAAACGCCGTGATAGTGAGGACCAAGAAGGAGCGAAGGCGCTCGAACGGTTCATATATAAAGTTTGATACGAATGCGGCAGTGCTCATAAACGATGCCAGAGAGCCGCTCGGAACGCGTATTTTTGGCCCGGTAGGAAGGGAGCTGAGAGACAAGAGATTCATGAAAATCGTCTCGCTGGCCCCGGAGGTACTGTGATCGCCATGAAAATACGGAAGGACGATATAGTGGAATTGATTGCCGGCAAGGACAAGGGTCGGCGCGGGAAAGTGCTATCGGCAAATCCGGTAGACGGTTTTGTTACCGTAGAGAAGCTGAACATGGTGAAAAAGCACCAGAAGCCGAATGCCCAGATGAGGCAGGGCGGCATTGTAGACAAGGAGAACAAGATCCGTGTCGACAACGTAAAGGTTGTTTGTTCAAAATGCGATAAAGCTGTTCGGGTGGGGAAGAAAGCCCTTGAAGATGGAAAAAAGACACGCATCTGCCGTTCATGCGGCGAAGTACTGGATGCGGTATAGGGAGAAGTGATTAAGTAAATGGCATCGAAGCTGCACGAGAAATACAAGAACGAGGTTGTTCAGGCTCTGATGAAAGAGCTTGGGCTTAAGAACTATTACCAGGTTCCGAAGCTGGAGAAGATAACCCTGAACATGGGGCTTGGTGAAGCGGTCTCCGACAGCAAGGTGATCGAAGGGGGCGTATACACGCTTTCCACGATAACCGGTCAGAAGCCCGTTGTTACCAGGTCGAAGAAGGCGATATCGAACTTCAAGCTGAGGGCGGGAATACCGATAGGCGTGAAGGTAACAGTACGCGGAGAGAGGATGTACGAATTCCTCGAGCGGCTGATAGTCGCCGCGCTTCCTCGTGTAAGGGACTTCCGCGGAGTATCTGGAAAGGGTTTCGACGGGTACGGCAACTACACGCTTGGGATAAAGGAACAGCTCATTTTCCCGGAAATAGACTACGACAAGATTTATAAGGTTATGGGAATGAACATTTCCATTGGAACGACCGCAAGGAACGATGTGGAAGGCAAAGCATTGCTTAGATTGCTCGGCATGCCGTTTAGGAATTAGGAGGTATTAAAGTTGGCTAAAGCTTCAATGATGGCGAAGGCGAAAAAGAAGCCGAAGTTCAAGGTCAGGGCATACAACAGGTGTCCGCTTTGCGGGAGGCCAAGGGCGTTCCTCCGAAAATTCGAGATGTGCAGAATATGTTTTAGAAAACTGGCGCTGGAAGGAAAACTTCCTGGCGTAACAAAATCTAGCTGGTAAGGATAAAGATATGGTAACTGATCCTATTGCAGACATGTTAACGAGAATAAGGAACGCCATGATGGCGGGCCATGACAAGGTGGACATACCTTCGTCCAACATGCTTGTGAATATCGCCGAAATACTCCGCAAGGAAGGCTATATAAACGATTACAAGGTGGTGAAGGATCATAAGCAGGGGACGCTCAAGATATTCATTAAATGGATAAGGCCGAAAGAGGCCGCCATAAAGGGTATCAGGAGAATAAGCACCCCGGGCAGAAGAACATACACAAAGGCAAAGGATCTACCCAAAGTCTTGCGCGGACTTGGGATAGCGATAATTTCAACAAACAAAGGGATATTAACCGACCACGAAGCGCGGCAACAAAATTGCGGTGGTGAAATCCTGTGCTACGTCTGGTGATATGTCAAGAATAGGAAAAAAACCAATAACGATACCCGCGGGCGTTACCGTCTCTGTCAACGGTAATGTAATCGAGGTTAAAGGGCCTAAAGGTACGCTTAAGCAGACCGGAAGGGAGCCTATAACCGTCAAGATCGAAGGTTCTACCATCAATCTTGATCGTCCAAACGACAGCAAAACAAACAAGTCGCTCCACGGCCTGATGCGTTCCCTCATCGCGAACATGATAGAGGGGGTTACAAAAGGCTTTGAAAAAAAACTGGAGCTTCAGGGTGTTGGTTACAGAGCGACACTGCAGGGGAAGAACCTCGGCTTGGCGCTTGGCTTTTCACATCCTGTAGTGATCGAACCACCGGCTGGGATCTCGTTCGATGTAAGCAAAAAGCAGACGGATATAACCGTTATCGGAATAGACAAGCAGGTTGTAGGCCAGGTGGCCGCCAATATCAGAAGTTGCAGGCCTGTTGAGCCATACAAGGGCAAAGGGGTTCGCTACCTCGGCGAGAGAGTAATCAAAAAGGCCGGTAAGTCGGTTTCGGCTGGAAAATAGGGTAGACATCAATGCAGGCAAAAAAAGATCTAAGGTTTAAAAGAAAGTTCCGCATCAGGAAAAAGATAAGGGGTAGCTCGGTCAGGCCGAGGCTTACAGTTTTCAAAAGCAACAGGCACTTTACCATTCAGGTAATAGATGATGACGCAGGCAAGACGATAGTATCGGCCAATTCCGTTGAAAAGGACCTCAGGTCGAAGTTCAAAAGCAATAACATCAAAGCTGCCGGTGAATTGGCGGCGATCGTTGCTGATAGAGCAAAATCCAAGGGAATAACAAAGATGGTCTTCGACCGGAACGGTTATGTCTATCATGGACGAGTCAAAAAGATCGCAGAAAGTTTGAGGGAAAACGGCATTGAAATTTGAAAAACCGGACATGAGGGATATGGCAGACTCCGAAATTGAACTCGAAGAACGGGTTATCTTTATCAACAGGGTCGCGAAGGTCGTAAAGGGCGGACGCAGATTCAGTTTCAGCGCCCTGGTAGTGGTAGGCGACAAGGCCGGTACGGTTGGTGTCGGCTATGGCAAGGCCGCGGAGGTTCCGGAATCTATTAAGAAGGCGATCTCAGTCGCTAAAAAGAATCTGAAAAAAATAGTAATTAAGGACGGAACGATCCCCTACGATGTAATAGGGAGATTTGGAGCGGGGCATGTAATCATGAGGCCGGCTTCAAAAGGTACAGGCGTTATCGCCGGCGGTCCGGTTCGCGCGGTTCTTGAGGTTCTAGGCATAAGCGATATCCTCACGAAATCGCTCGGAACCAGCAATCCGAACAATGTTGTTCACGCGACGATGGAAGCGTTGCTTGCGTTGAGGACTCCTGAAAGCATTAAAAAGATGCGTGAAACATCGATGGGTGGAGCGGAAGAAACAAAATGAGAATCCATACATTATCGCCAGGCGCTGGCGCAAAACGGAAAAGAAAACTGCTTGGCCGCGGAACAGGCTCCGGTCTTGGAAAGACTGCGGGCAGGGGACACAAGGGGCAGAGAGCCAGGTCAGGCGGAAAATCGCACATACCCGGTTTCGAAGGTGGACAGAATCCGATCCATCGAAGACTTCCGAAAAGAGGTTTTCGAAACATTCACAGAATAGAATTTACTCCTGTTAATCTAGATAGGCTGAACGGCGTTGAAGGGGTTAGCGAATTCACCCCGGGCGTTCTTGCTCAGCTCGGTATTGCAGGGAAAAGCGACAGAATTAAAATTTTGGGCACCGGTGATATAAAGAGATCCATCACCATTACCGCTCACAAATTCAGCAAGACCGCAAAAGACAAAATAGAAGCCGCTGGCGGAAAAGTAACGGAGATCTAATTGGGCACCGAGAGTTTTGGAAATATATTCCGGGTTCCCGAATTAAGAAACCGCATTTTTTTCACGCTGGCGATGCTGGCCGTTTACAGGCTCGGTTCCCACATCCCGGTTCCAGGCATTAACTCCTCCGTACTTGCGGAATTTTTTGCGAGCATGCAAGGGACCATTCTCGGCTTCTTCGATATGTTTTCCGGAGGCGCGCTCTCCAGGCTCACGATATTCGCGCTTGGCATTATGCCCTACATCAGTTCGTCAATTATTATCCAGCTCCTTACCGTAGCGGTTCCCCATCTTGAAAAACTTAAAAAAGAGGGTGAGCAGGGGCAGAAAAAGATTACCCAGTACACCAGGTACGGTACGATATTCCTCGCACTGATACAGGGTTCCGGTATTGCCTTCGGTCTTGAAGCGATGACCTCGCCAACAGGCGTTCCCGTAGTCAACGACCCGGGGATGGCTTTCAAGATAATTACCGTCATAACCCTTACATCAGGAACAGCGTTCCTGATGTGGCTCGGCGAACAGATCACGGAGCGCGGAGTTGGAAACGGGATTTCGCTTATCATCTTCGCGGGAATCGTGGCGAGCATGCCGAACGCCATAATAAACAGTCTGAGGCTACTTCAGACTGGTGAATTGACTCCGATAACCGCCCTGATAGCGCTTGCCATCATGGTGACTGTCGTCGGCGTGATAGTATTTGTCGAGACCGGACAGAGAAGGATACCTATCCAGTACGCAAAAAGAATGGTAGGGAGAAAGATGTACTCCGGGCAGTCGAGCCATCTCCCGTTGAAAATAAATACGTCAGGCGTTATCCCTCCGATCTTTGCATCCTCGGTGATAATGTTTCCGGCTACAATAGCCAGCTTCATGCAGCATCCGGTGATGAACAAGATCGCGGACAGCCTTTCTCCAGGCACGCTTATCTACACCACCATATATGTAAGCACGATCATATTTTTCTGTTTCTTCTATACAGCCTTGGTTTTCAATCCGACTGACGTTGCTGAAAATATGAAGAAGAACGGCGGATTTGTGCCCGGCATCAGGCCAGGCAGGCCCACAGCCGAATACATAGATTACGTCCTTTCCAGGATAACTCTCGGTGGCGCTCTCTATCTTGCGATAGTCTGCGTCTTCCCGGATTTCATGATCCAGGCATTTTCAGTGCCGTTCTATTTTGGCGGAACAAGCGTACTTATTGTCGTGGGTGTTTCCATGGATACCATGTCCCAGGTCGAATCGCATCTGGTTATGAGGCAATATTCCGGGTTTTTGAAAGAGGGTCGGATAAGGGGTCGAAGGTGATCCTAATCCTTCTTGGTCCACCGGGGGCCGGAAAAGGGACACAGGCAAAGAAGATAATAGAAAAGTTTGAGATCCCCCAGATTTCCACAGGCGACATTCTCCGGGAAGCGGTAAAGAACGAGACCGAGATGGGGCTGAAGGCCAAGGAATTTATGGATCACGGGATGCTGGTTCCCGACGAGGTCGTGATTGAGATAATCTGCGACCGAACGAATGAGGATGATTGCGGTGACGGGTTCATCCTTGACGGGTTCCCGAGGACGCTGAAACAGGGGCGGTCGCTGGATGATATGCTGAAGGCCAAGGGGCTTCAGATTGACCATGTAATTGATTTTGAGATTGATCGGGAAACCGTTGTTACAAGGATAGCCGGAAGAAGGACTTGCAAAAGCTGTGGATTCGGGTATCATATACGTTTTTCCCCACCTGAGAAGGATGGCGTCTGCGACAAGTGCGGAGGCGAGTTGTTCCAGAGGGGGGATGATAACGAGGCAACGGTAGGAAAACGTTACGAAGTATATAAGCAGCAATCGGAAGAGCTGAAGGGATATTACGGTAAAAAAGGTAGTTTCCACAGCATTAACGGGATGCTGGAGATTGATGATATTTACAGGAAAGTGGAAGAGATAATCGGCAAGGGGCATGATAATCCTTAAAACTGAAGAGGAAATCGAGAAGTTAAGGCGTGCCAACCAGATTGTCGCAAAGACGCTTTCCAGGATCGTTGAATTGGTTGAAGCCGGTATCACTACCGAGGAACTGGACCTTACCGCTGAAAGGATGATCCTGGCGGAAGGGGCAAAACCCTCGTTTAAGGGGTACAGGGGTTTCCCGAGTGCGCTTTGCGTTTCTATAAACGAGGAAGTGGTGCACGGGATCCCGGGTAAAAGAAAGTTGAAGAAGGGCGATGTTGTAAAACTCGACCTTGGCACGAATTACGAAGGATATTTCGGCGACAGCGCGGTGACTGTCCCCGTTGGCGACGTATCTGATGATGTGATGCATCTTCTCAGGTCGACGCGCGAGGCTCTTTACAAAGGTATTGAGCAGATGAAGGAAGGAAACTACCTTTCCGACATTTCGCACGCGATACAGAAGCATGCCGAGATGAATGGATTTTCGGTAGTTACCGACTTTGTCGGTCACGGCATAGGCAGGGCGCCGCATGAGGATCCGCAGGTTCCGAACTACGGACCTCCAGGGCAGGGGCCGAAATTGAAGGCCGGCATGGTGCTGGCAGTTGAACCGATGGTTAACGTCGGGACGCACGAAGTAAAGGTGCTGTCCGATGACTGGACAGTGGTTACGCTGGACGGAAAACTTTCCGCCCATTTTGAACATAGCGTAGCGGTTACGAAGAACGGCCCGGATATTTTAAGTGAATTGGTGCAGGAATGATGGCGAAAGAGTCAGCGATTGAGATGGAAGGAACGGTCATTGAGGCCCTCCCGAATGCGATGTTTCGCGTGGAGCTTGAGAACAAGCACACGGTGCTCGCGCATATTTCGGGAAAGATGAGGAAGTATTACATACGTATCCTCGGCGGGGACAAGGTGAAGGTTGAACTCTCTCCGTATGACCTTTCAAAGGGAAGAATAACCTACCGGTATAAATGAGAGGCTGGAAATGAAAGTAAGAACATCGGTGAAACCGATTTGCGACAAGTGCAAGGTAGTGAGACGTAAAGGTGTTTTAAGGGTAATTTGCGAGAACCCCAAACATAAACAGAGACAGGGATAGGCGGGAGTATACATGGCTCGAATAGCTGGCATAGACATACCGAGACAGAAAAGGGTAGTAATAGCCCTAACATATATTTACGGCATTGGCGAGACAACCAGCCGGAGGATACTTAAATCGGCGGGTATCGACGAGAGCACAAGGGTTAAGGATCTTACCGAACAGAACGTAAATAAGCTGAGAACAATTATTGAAAAGAGCCATACGGTCGAAGGCGACCTTAGGCGTAACATACAGATGGATATTAAGCGCCTCATGGATATCGGCAGTTACCGGGGAATGAGGCACAAAAGGGGCCTGCCGGTTCGCGGACAGCGTACACAAACAAACGCGCGCACAAGGAAGGGTCCGAAGAGGACTGTTGCGGCGTCCAAAAAGGTAGCAAATAAATAAAAAGACGGGAATGAAAAATGGCTGAAAAGAAAAAAGAAGGCAAGGGAAGCGGAAAGAAAAAGGCGAAGGTCGCCCCGGCGAACGGAATCGCGCATATTCTCGCCTCCTTCAATAATACGATCATCACCATCAGCGATACGATGGGCAATGTTGTAGCTTGGGCGACAGCCGGGCACCTGGGATTCAAAGGTTCCAGAAAAGGTACTCCGTACGCCGCTCAGATGACCGCCGAGAACGCCGCTAAAAAAGCGATGGAAGCGGGAATGAAAAAAGTGGAAGTAAAGGTAAAAGGACCGGGTGGCGGTCGAGAAGCCGCTATTAGGGCGCTTCAGGCCACCGGACTTCAGGTTGAAATGATCAGGGATGTCACGCCGGTACCGCACAACGGTTGCCGTCCGCCCAAGAGAAGAAGGGTTTAAAGGAGGAATACTTGGCTAGATACACTGGACCCGCTTGTAGGCTGTGCCGCAGGGAAGGCACGAAACTTTTTCTTAAAGGCGATCGTTGCGTCACGGCGAAATGCTCGATAGACAGGAAAAACTATTTCCCTGGACAGCACGGGCCGAATGCAAGGCGCAAAAAAGAGACTGAATACGGAATACAGCTTCGTGAAAAACAGAAAGCCCGCAGGATATACGGTCTTCTCGAGAGGCAGTTCAAGAACACTTTCCAGAAAGCCCAGAAGAAGGATGGTATTACCGGCGAAGTGTTCCTTCAGATGCTTGAAAAAAGGCTCGACAATGTCATTTACCGCCTCGGTTTTGCCACCAGCAGACAGCAGGCAAGACAGTTCGTCGGCCATAACCACGTTGCGGTGAACGGAAAGAAGATCAACCTCCCCTCATACATGGTTAAAAAAGGGGATGTGATAGAGGTAAGGAAAAAGAGCCTGAAGAAAAAACTCTTCACGGAAACAGTGGACAGAAGATCGAAATTGCCGCTCGTTTCATGGCTTTCATGGGCCGAGGGAGAATTGAAAGGAACGGTTCTGGACGAGCCAAAAATTGAGGACTTCGGTCTGCCGGTTAAAGAACAGCTTATCGTTGAGTTTTACTCGAAGTAAGGAGAAATGGTTTTATGAGTATGGATTTGCAGGATATGGTGAGTCCCAAGCGTCTTGAGTGCGTGGAAAAAAGCGCAGACAAAACATTTGGTAGATTCGTCGCAGAGCCTCTCGAAAGGGGATTTGGCGCGACAATAGGTAACTCAATACGGAGGTATCTCCTATCCTCAATTAGGGGCGCGGCTGTTTACGCCATCAAGATAGAAGGCATACATCACGAGTTCTCCACGCTTCCAAGCATTTACGAGGACGTTTCGGAGATCATTCTTAATTTCAAGGAACTGGTCATAAAGCATCAGGAAGGTACGGACAAGGCGGCTATTACGATAGATGAATCTGGGAAAAAAGAAATCACCGGCGACGACATTAAATGCCCTGCCAATGTTGAAGTAATAAACAAGGGGATACATATCGCGAGTCTGATGGATAAAAACTCCAATTTCAAGGCAGAGCTTTTCACCAGGATGGGGAGAGGATACGTCCCTTCCGAAGAGCAGGAAGTCGATTCCACCGATATAGCGCTTATCCCGCTCGATTCGAATTTTTCGCCGATATTAAAAGTAAACGTGATAGTCGAAAAAACAAGGGTAGGTCACTATTCAGACTACGATAAATTGATCCTTGACGTATGGACCAACGGGACGATCGATCCCGAGGACGCGGTTTCGGACGCGGCCAAGATACAGCGCGACCATATGCTCCTTTTCATGAACAAGGAAGACGAAATTGAAATTCCGGTTAAGGAGAGCAAGGCAGAGAAAGTCAAGCAGCCGACGATCAACCTCAATAGAAGCGTTGAGGAGCTTGAACTTTCGGTGCGTTCATATAACTGCCTTCAGAAGGCAAACATCAAGACCATCGCCGAGCTGGTGGAAAAAACGGACAGCGAAATGCTCAAGACAAGGAATTTCGGCAGAAAATCCCTTAATGAGATAAAGGCAATCCTTACCGAGATGGGACTCAGGCTCGGCATGTCCAAAGAAGAAATTGAAGGCAACTAGGAAAACGGGAGAATAGGGTAATGCGACACTTAAAAGACGGCAGAAAACTAAACCGGACGGCCAGCCACAGGAAGGCGCTGTTCAGGAATCTCGTAACCTCACTTCTGGAATTCGAGAGGATCACCACAACACTGCCGAAAGCAAAAGAGCTTAAACGCTACCTCGACAGGATGATCACACTCGGTAAGAAGGGTGATCTCGCCGCCCGCAGAAGGGCGCTCGAATTCGTCCAGAGCAAGGAAGTTGTTCAAAAACTATTCTCCACGCTTGCGGAGAGATACTCGGCTCGCAAAGGGGGCTACTCCCGCATTTTTCGATCGGGCGTAAGGCATGGCGATAACGCGCCGATGGCCGTCATTGAGCTTGTAGACCGAGACGCATCGGCCCAGGCGAAACGACGCGTGAAAAGGGCGAAGGAAGAAGAGACCGCGGCCGTCGCACCGGCAGCCGAAAAGAAAAAATCCGCCTGACCTCAAGGCTGGCGGACACCTGATAAGATTTTAAAGACGGCAAGCCTTTTCAAAAGGCTTGCCTCTATTTCCCATTCTGCGAGCCATTCAAAAATCGAATCGCATGATCCACTGTCTTTATATCCTTCAATAACCTGCTGTGTCCAAGGCCGTACGTTTTTATTATTTTGGAATGTTTAAGATATTTCCTGAGTATGGTTGCCTGGCTTATTGGTGTGATCTTGTCCAGTTCGTCATGGATTATCAGTGATTGAGAGGAAACCCTCTCAGAAAGCGTTGAGGGCGAGACGTCGGACAGGTTGAAACCATGTTTCAATTCAAGTTCCTCAATCACTTTCTTGTACGGCGCCTCGTAGAGGCCGAACATACGCGCATATTTATAGATCTCTTCCTCGAGATAGAAGATTGGCGAGATAAGGACAAGTTTTATATTTCCTTTTACCGCGTCATCAAGATTCAAGGCGGCCGCGGCACCAAAGGAGTGCGCTATCACTGCTTTGACGCCGTCAGTGGAGTCGTAAACCGCCTTAATAGTCTCTACGAATTCAAAATAGTTTGTATTTATTCCTCCTGAATCACCATGCGCAGGGTTGTCATAGGCAATCACCGAGTGTCCTGAATCAATTAGAGGGGAAATAAACTCGGAAAGCTGTATTCCTCTGCCTCCCCATCCATGGGCAAGAACAACAGCCGGGCCTTCGCCCCATTTCCATACCTTTACCGTTTTGTCTCTCAGAGTGATGTGAAATACCTCGGCCTTTTGAAGCATAGTCTTTTGTGATTCGCTGGTTTTGAAACCTTTAGGTGAAAAAAACATCCTGAAAATGAATTGCGTTGTAAATCCAGGTGCGATCAGCCATATGAATTTGGTAAAAGTATATACAAGACGTTTTGATAAATTGCTTTGACCGTAGAAGCCATTACTATTAGCAGATGT
Source organism: Nitrospinota bacterium (assembly GCA_029881495.1). Classification (NCBI taxonomy): domain Bacteria; kingdom Pseudomonadati; phylum Nitrospinota; species Nitrospinota bacterium. The sequence goes on from JAOUMJ010000007.1 coordinate 62,191, forward strand.
TTTATTCATGATAAATCTCCCTGGATGTATTTATTTATTGCCTGTTCTTTTCTATCAAATTATCTAAAGCTTTAGCGTGAAGTTCCTTCGCCTTTTTGTCGCCAAGCATTCTGAGATAGTGGTTGTATCCGAGCATTAAGGCGTTAAATTCAAATGCAAAAAGTTTACAGTCAGTTTCCTTTTTGAATTCCCCTGCCTCGACAGCCAGTTTGGCCGAATGAGCCAGCGTATCTATCCATTGCTGTTGAAGGGATTGAAGACGATCTCGTACTTTTCCGGGCCGATCGTCAAACTCCACCGAGGCGGAGATAAAAGGACAGCCGCCAGGGAGGGAATTGGTATCCCACATGCGCCAATTTTCCGCAATTGCCCTGATTCGCCCAATGCCTCGTGGTTTTTTGATTGCCGGCACCATAACGGTGTTAATGAAAACCTCAGAGGCATATTCGAGCATTGAAATTTGCATAGTCTCTTTTGATTTGAAATGCGCAAAGAGACCGCTTTTTGACATTCCGACGATTTCAGACAATTTTCCGATTGTAAGCATTTCGATGCCGTATTCGCTGGCATAGAGGAGTGCGGCATCCAGGATTTTTAATTTAGTATCGCGCTCTTTTTTCATGCCAGTAATATAACACGAACGGTCGTGCTATACAACCGGGCTGAATTATTGAGCTTTTTCAGGAAATAATAAAAGGGGAGGATGGGGTCCTCCCCTTTTAGGGGGTGCGCAACCGGGACATAGATATCCCGCATACGGGTTGGGCTAGCTTCAGACCATCGCCACGATTTCGTCTTTGAGTGGCCTAGTATGAATTCCGCATTCGCCGCCGCACTTGGAGGTTCCGGCCCAGCGTCCGTCTCTTTCGTTTTCAGACGTTGTGATAGCCGTACATGGCGCGCGAGCAACGCATCGAATGGAATTTATGGGTTGGCGCCGATAAATCACTCTTTCTTTTTCTTCTTGTACGATTTGATAAACCGACCGAATGCCTTATCCTTTTTTCGCTTATCAAGGTATGACATTTCGTAGTACTCCGATTCCTTCTTCAGCTTGATATAGCTGGTATATCGGTCTTCGCTCAATTTATCGCTTTCGATCGCGGCCCGGATGGCACATCCCGGCTCATGCTCGTGGTTGCAATCCGCATAGCGGCAATTTGCAGATAGTCCCACAATGTCTTCGAAACCCGCATCGATACCGCCGCCGGTACTTAGAATGCCAAGCTCTCTCATGCCGGGGGTATCTATCAGCATCGCGCCCTGATCGAGAACAATGAGCTGCCGTCGCGAAGTCGTGTGGGTGCCTTCTCCCGTGACGCTTACCGGTTTTGTGTCGAAGGCTTCTCGTCCTACGAGGCGGTTGATGAGTGTCGTCTTTCCGACTCCAGATGAACCAAGGAGACAGTATGTCCTTCCTGGATAGAGTGTCTGTTGGAATTCGCTAAATCCGCTCCCCGTGGTGCTGCTGAGAGCGAGTACCCTGGCTTTGGCGGCGGTGCTGAGGATCGCAAGCTTCTGCTCCAGTTCGTCATGGGTGATCAAGTCTGTTTTGGTAAGCAAGACTATTGGTTCAACGCCACCATCCGCTGCCATGACCATGTATCGATCCAGGCGGCGGGGATTAAAATCGAAATGACATGACTGAACAATGAATGCGACATCTATGTTGGCCGCAATCATTTGGAAATCGATGTTCGCGCCCGCGCTCTTGCGGCGCAGAAATGTTTTTCGCGGAAAAACCCCATGGATGATAGCTGCCGTGTGATTGTCATAGTACTGTGCCGATACCCAATCTCCAACACACGGCAGGTCAACAGGACTTTCAATCTGATAAGAGAACTTTCCCGATAGCTCGGCAGAGACTTCTCCTAATTCATTTCTTATCAGGTATGAACCGCGATCGACTGCCGATACGCGCGCAATTTCGTCTCCTTCATGGAGGAACTGGGCAGGATGTATTTCAAACCATTGTTCGAAACCGAGGTCGCTCAATTTCATACGACAGTATTGCAGAAAATGTAAATAAATATATTTTGATATCGCTGAAGTATTCGATTTTCAACTCTCATCCCCATAGATTATACCGATGCGCAATTAGCCGGCTTATTTTATTATCAAGGTTAATCTACGTTACCTTTGCATGTTTATCGAACCTTCCGTCAAACATGCAGTCGTATTTATTAATTTCTCTCAGAAGTTCCCTATTAAAAACTAGAATCTTGCTAAAAGAAAGAAAAATCGCAAATTGTCGCATATGGGGGTGTACCGCTTTTTCTAGAAATAAAAAAAGGGGAGGATGGGGTCCTCCCCTTTTATGGGATGCGCAAGCGGGACATAGATATCCCGCTCACGGGTTGGGCAATCTTTAGACCATCGCCACGCTGTCGTCTTTGAGAGGCCTAGTATGAATTCCGCATTCGCCTCCGCACTTGGAAGTACCGGCCCAGCGTCCGTCTCTTTCGTTTTCAGACGTTGTGATCGCCGTACACGGCGCGCATCCGAGCGATCGAAGGCCGGTCTTGTAAAGTTCGTTCGCCTTCACGCCGTAAACCGCCAGGTACTGCCAGATCTCTCGCTCCTTGAAAAGAAGTATTGGATTGAGTTTCAGCAGATCTCTGTCCCTCTGTTCCACTTCCTTGTAATCTGTCCGTGTTCTACCTTCGGTACAGCGAAGGCCGGTTATCCAGACCTTTACGTCCATCTCTTCAACCGCTCTTTTCACAGGCTCCACTTTGTAAATGTTGCAGCACTCGTCCGCGTTCTCCTTGTAAAGTTCGCGGGTCGGCTCGTTCGACCGGTATATCTTCAGGTTCGGATACTCGGATACAAGCCAGTTCATGTAATCGACTGTCTGGCGCGGTTTGAACGGCGTAGTAACGATAAATCCCCTGGCATTAGGATTGATCCTTGTCGCCATGTCCCAGACAACCATCGAATCCTTTCCGAGTGAATTCGCGACAACCGCCTTGTCGCCGTACTTCTCGTAAAACTCGGCCAAAAGCTTTTCAGCTCGCGCTACCTTTTCACCGAAGTGAAGTGAATCAACCAATTCCTTGATATTCTCTGACACGATAACCTCCAAATATGTTTTACTTTATTAACCTTTAGTCACGGTAAGCCTGAACGTATCGCCTTCCCGCTTCACGTTGCTTATCGTATGACCCTCTTCTTTAAGCTGAATGCTGATATTTCGCACGGGATCGCCGGAACCGCATACAACTTCCAGAGATTCTCCCGTGTTAATACACCCGATAGCCTGCTTGGTAAGTATGAACGACATCGGACAGACCTCCTGGGAGATGTCCAGAATGTTGTCGCTGACAGGCACATTTTCGGTTGTCATACTGCTACTCCTTTCGGGTTTGTAATTATTCTCTGCGGAAGCTCCGGGTTCTCTACCAGCTTTTCCTTCCCGATAGCTTTTTCCAGCGCTCTCATGTAATCGTCCATAAGTTCCCTCTCCTGAAGCAGGTTGCCTATGCGGATCTTCCCTTTTCCTTCCGCGGCCTTGGCGTACCACTTGATGGTCGCGTCGATAAGGTCGAGAGCCTCCACGTCGGTTAAAAATTTGGCGACGATAGAGCCGATAATCGGATGCCGTCCTCCGTGTCCTCCGACGCGGACTATATGCCCCTCCTTTTCCTGCTTCCAGGAATATGTGGGACAGGCGCGGACGCAGTCGTCGCAATATACGCACTGCGAAGCGTCGAAGATCGGTTTGCCCGTGATGGCGTCCGACACAATAGCATCTTCCGTGCAGGCCGACGCGCAGATGGTGCACCCTGTGCAGAGAGTTTCGTCCCATTTCGGGAATATCGCTCCCTGAAAACCAAGATCGGCTGAAACGGACCTTATGCAGTCGTGAGGACACGCGGAGAACGCGGTCTTGAACTTGTGGCTTGTCCTCTCGCCGAAAAAAAGTTTTGTCACCTCTTCTGCCATTGCCTGGGTGTCGGTAATTCCGTTTGGATTGTATTCGCATCCGCCGCACGCTGTAGGGACGCGGACCCTCGGCCCGCAAGAGGCGACCTCCTGCCCCTTCTCCTTCAGTTGCTCGATAAGAGGCTTGAAATTGTGATAGTCGACGGAAGTTATCTCGAGCGACTGCCTTGTGCTGAAATGGACGAAATCGCCTCCGAACTCATCTGCCGCTTCTGCAACCGCTTTGAGCTTCTCGACAGACATCCTCCCCCCCGGGCAATTGAGCCTTACGGTGAATTTGTCTTTCTGCCTCTGTTTTATGAGGCCACCGGCTCTCAAGGCGGCGAAATCTATCTTCCCCATCTCGTTTCGTCCGGCGATATCGGCATCCACGGTTATTTTCTTCATAACACCCTCTTCGATGTTGTGATTTACCGTTATCTTCAGTTTCTTTTCACTTTTCATTTCAGCTTTTCCTCAATGCAAAATTGAAGTTCCATTTATGTTGAGGATGATAATAATAAACCTTAGTGGAATAGTCAATAATTAAAAACAACAAATAATAAAAAGATATATAGCAAAAGAAAAGGAAAATCAAGAAGATATAAAAAATGAAGCCAAAAATGAATTTATGATAGCAACAGCCAAGATAATGGCAGGGGTCTAGGGTCGGGCTTTGTGGGCGGTTTTGCAGTCATACGCCCCGTATTTCTGCCTATGGAGAGGATTTAGTGATAAAATAACATTGGAAGGGCGAGAGAAATCTCCAAGATCAGCTGGCGGTTGCCTGGTTGACCTCTCTCATCTACCCCTTAACGGACCTGATAACTGGGCAGCTGCCAGCCTGTTATTTCCCGGTTTTCAAGTAATCGTTCTTGTATCCAACATAGTTGTTGGCAGATTCAAGAAGCCCTTTGCGCTCCTTTTCCGTAAGTTCCCTTACAGGTTTTGCTGGAGACCCGATTGCGAGCCAGCCGGACGGGATCTTTTTCCCCTCCGTAACGAGGGCGCCGGCCCCGATGATGCAGTCCGATCCAACCTCCGCGCCGTCGAGGATTATCGCCCCCATACCGATGAGAACGCGGGAGCGGATCACGCATCCGTGAAGAGTAACCGAATGGCCTACCGTGATATCGTCCTCAAGGAGGGTAGGGAAGGTCTTGTGGGTAACGTGGACTATCGAACCGTCCTGGATGTTTGTCCGGTCGCCGATGCGGATATAGTTGACGTCTCCGCGCACCACCGCGTTGAACCATACGGATGAATCGTTGCCTATTTCGACATCGCCGATGATCTGGGCGGAATCTTCTATGAAGGCGGAAGGGGCTATTTTAGGCCACTGGCCTTTGTAATCTTTTAGCATGCCGGACGGCGGCATGGAGGAGGTCCTGGCCAGTGGCCGCTAAGTAAATTGCTAGACCTGTTTATCAAAAAGCTGGCTGATGCCGTCGCGTATCGCCTGCTTGACGGCCTGCGCCGCCTTGCTCGGGATCTGCCTGACCTCAGAGCCGTTGTTTCTGTTCTTAACCTTGATGACGAGTTCATTATCGGAGTTTACTGTATAGTCGAGATAGTTTCCAGCTTTCTCCGGCTCTGAAAAATTCATCTCAGGCCTCTCAACCTTTTCACCGGGATTTACGCCTGTCACGTCAACCAGGTCTTGAATCGGAGCGGAGCTCTCCGCCTTTACCTTTTCGACCTTTGGTGCGGATTTGGCGCTTTCGGGTTTCGGTGCGCTCTCTTTAGCGTCGGCGCGAACTTGCCTTGCGACTGCCTTTACCACATCCATATTGTTTACTACCATTGTCATCACTTCCTATCTGTTCAATCTATCCTATTTATCGTTCACCTCTCCTATCGGAAATTCATTTTTAAACCTTAACCCCTTTTTTGGCAGGGTATCGAATTTTGTGTGACTGAAAAATATTGAAAATAAAAAGGTTATTTGGGCGGGAAAGATGGATCGAATTATTTTTCTAAAGTTTTCCCTTTTGGTTGCCGGGTGTATGCGGTGTAAACGGAAATTTTTCCCTCCTTTTTGCACCGCGGTACGCAAATTAACTTCAATACCATGTGCCCTATCTTTGATTTAAGGCATAATAAGTCAAGCTCTCTTTAAGACGCACCCTGCCGAGAATCCTTCATTGCGAGCATGGTGAAGCAATCTCTCTCCTTCTTGGTAGCATAGACTTTAGTCTGTGGTTGCCCCGAAGGGGCAAATGGATTGGTAGCACAGGCAATCTTGCCTGTGGTTCAAGCAAAGCGCAAAGTCTTCTTGGTAGCATAGACTTTAGTCTGTGGTTGCCCCGAAGGGGCAAATGGATTGGTAGCACAGGCAATCTTGCCTGTGGTTCAAGCAAAGCGCAAAGTCTTCTTGGTAGCATAGACTTTAGTCTGTAATTGCCCCGAAGGGGCAAATGTATTTGTACCCCCAGATATCTCGGAGCTTACCCACCCCTTTAGTGCTTCTCGATTCCCATACTGCCATAAAAGGGGGGGATTTTCAGACCATATTGCACTAAAATACGAAAAACCAGAAAAGGGGAAAACTTGGAATTTATAACTACTCACATAACTGAAATATTGATTGGTTCGATAATCGCAATGATTACGGCAATTATAGGGTTAGCCAGTGATTCCATAAAAACTATTGTTTCATCAATCTGGAATTGGATTTTTTCCCCAAAACCTCCAAACGGAAATATGTTCAATGAAGACCAAGTATACAGTCTGATAAAAAAAGCGCAGGAAGATGGGAACAAATCACCAATCCCCATCGAAGAGTACAAAAGATTGGAAGACGAAATAGTAAGGTTAAAAAGGGAAAAGGAAACTGCCGAAATTAAACTAAAATTAAGTTCGCTCTATCTCGGTAGAGAGGCGGCAAAGATCGCGCTTGAAGGTAGAGTAAATGAAGCAAACGCCAAATTCCAGCATGCATTAGAGACCTACCCGGAACCGGAAATTATAAACCTTTTCGGACTATATCTTACTAGGATCGGAAGGCTTGATGAATCAATTGCACAGTTTGAAAAGCTACTCGATACAGGCAAAGCGCTACACGAAAAAGTCTATATCGCTACCGCCTATGGCAACCTTGGGATTATCTGCAGAACAAAAGGGGAACTCGATAAGGCTAAAGAATTTAATAATAAATCACTCGCAATAGAGATAGAGCTTGGAAGAAAAGAAGGGATATCTGATACCTATACCAGCCTTGGAGTAATCTACCAAACAAAAGGGGAACATGATAAGGCAGAAGAATTTCACAAAAAAGCACTCACAATTAACACAGAACTGGGAAGAAAAGAAGGAATTGCTGGTGACTATACTAACCTTGGGAATATCTGCCATACAAAATGGGAACTTGATAAGGCTGAAGAGTATTTTAATAAATCACTCGAAATTAACAAAGAACTGGGAAGTAAAGAAGGAATTGCTGGTGACTATACTAACCTTGGGAATATCTGCCATACAAAATGGGAACTTGATAAGGCTGAATGGGAACTTGACAAAGCTGAAGAGTTTTATAATAAATCAATCCAAATCAACACAGAACTGGGAAGAAAAGAAGGAATAGCTGATAACTATGGCAACCTTGGAGTAATCTACCAAACAAAAGGGGAACATGATAAGGCAGAAGAATTTCACAAAAAAGCACTCGCAATCAACACAGAACTGGGAAGAAAAGAAGGGGTAGCAGATAACTATACCAACCTTGGGAATATCAGTCATACAAAATGGGAACGTGATAAGGCTAAAGAGTTTTATAATAAATCAATCCAAATTAACAAAGAACTGGGAAGAAAAGAAGGAATTGCTTCTAACTATAGTAACATTGGGGTTCTCTACCAAGAAAAAGGGGAACTTGAAAAGGCCATGGAATTTCTCATTAAAGCATTAGTTCTCTTTGAAGAGTTAGGGGCAAAAGATAAAATTGCCTTAACCAAAAAGAATATCGCCATTTTAAAAGAAAAGATGGGTGAATAGCGACTGACTGTCAACGTTACCAATACATTTGCCCCTTCGGGGCAACCACAGACTGAAGTCTATGCTACCAAGAAGACTACACGCTTTGCGTGAACCACAGGCAAGATTGCCTGTGCTACCAATACATTTGGCCCTTCGGGCCAACCACAGACTAAAGTCTATGCTACCAAGAAGACTACACGCTTTGCGTGAACCACAGGAAAGATTGCCTGTGCTACCAATACATTTAGCCCTTCGGGGCAACCAGAGACTAAAGTCTATGCTACCAAAAAGAGGAGAGATTGCTTCGCTACGCTCTCAATGGCGGATGCGTCAGAGTACGCCCAAAGGAGAGACTGCTATGCCGGGTTCGTGATGGCGGGAAAAAGATTACGAATATTTTTCCGGGTGTTTTTTGCGGAGATAGTAGAGGTAGCCGATAAAAGGTCCCATGAAGAGAACGGTGGCCCCAACGATAAGGATCACGAGTGTTGTCGCGATAGAGAAGTGCTCCAGCAGTTTGTTGATAATGCCCGGTGACCTCTGGGCGGCCCTGTCCGGTTCAGCCCTGTTGAAGAGCGGGTGTCCTTCACCCTCCCTAGGCGCGCGCAACATCCTCTCATCGTCCGGCGAAATCGGCCCCGCCTGGGTCTGCGAAGCAGTGGCGGTCTGCGGAATGTCGGATGCTGGATTGTCGGTTTTAAGGAGATCCCACGCCGTTACTGCCGAGAAGATGACAAGTATGACGAGGAGCGGCTTTGAGGCAATGCAGACCGAGTATTTTGAATCGCAACTTTTCATCTGGAGATTATATACGATTTGACTATGCAGGTGTTACTAAACATAATCAACGGATGGAAAAAGCGAAAATAATCACCTGCGGGTGCCGTTTCAACAGGTACGAATCCGACGAAATAAAGGAACGCCTGAACCCTGCAGGAGAGAGAAAACTGGTAATTATCAATTCATGCGCCGTCACTTCCAAATCGGAGGCGAAAAGCCGCTACGCGGTACGCCGGGCGGTGAAGGAGAATCCCGGTGCCGCGATAGTCGTAGGGGGGTGCTGGGCGGAACTCGATCCGGAAGCGGTAAAGGCTATCGAGGGTGTGGATCTCGTCCTTGGCAACGAGGAGAAGTTCCGCGTGAATGAGTTCGGCGCAGACAAAAACGGGGAGACTGAGGTTCATACCGGCGCAGTGAAAGCCGCGACCGATTTCATAGAGAGCCGGGTGGGGGGATTGACCGGGCGCACGGCCGCATACCTGAAGATACAGAACGGATGCGGTGAGATATGTTCATTCTGCGTTGTCCGAATCGCGAGGGGGAAGAGCAGGTCGGCTACCCCCGAATTTGTGCAAAGGAGAATAGACGAGCTTGCCGACGGAGGCGCAAGGGAGATAGTCCTTACAGGGATAAATATCGGAGAGTACGGGAACGACATCCCCGGCGCCCCGACTCTCGCGTCGATTTTAAAAAGGGGGGCCAAGCGCAAGGATGTAAGGTTCCGCCTCAGCTCCATAAATCCCCGCGAAGTTACGGAAGAGCTGATAGCCGTTATCTCGGATAATGAGAATATCTGCAAGCACCTCCATATCCCTATGCAGTCTGGGAGCGACGCGGTCTTGAAAAGAATGAACCGCCCGTATACTGCCGATGACTACAAAAGGAAAATAGAAATGGTGGCCGCCGCGCTACCGGATGCCGGAATAGGGTGCGATATATTGGCCGGGTTTCCGGGAGAAACCGAGGAGGAGTTCAGCGAGACTGCGGAGATGTTGGCCTCTCTTCCATTCAGCTACGCGCATGTTTTCACATATTCCGACAGGCCGCAGTCGACAGCGCACGGTTTTGACGGAAAGCTGGCGGAGAATGTAAAAAAGGAGCGGATGTTGCATCTGAAAAGTATTGCTGACGAGAAGAACAGGCTGTTCCGCGAAAGGTTCATAGGGAAGAGGCTCTCCATCCTGGTTGAGGAGAAGAGCACGAAAGCTGGACATCTAAAGGGGAAGAGCGACAACTTCATTTCCGTGGAGATTGATGGAGGGGGAGCGGTGAGAGGTTCGCTGATAGAGATAACTGCCGAGTCGCTTACGGAAACAGGGCTCCGCGGCAAGATAGCGTGAGGAAGGTAGTTACTCTCACCACCGATTTCGGCCTTTCCGATCCTTTCGTCGGGATAATGAAAGGGGTGATGCTCTCCATAGATCCCGAAATAGATTTCATAGATATGACGCACGATCTCCCTCCGCAAGATATAGCCGCGGGGGCGATATCCCTCCGAAGTATTGAAAACAGTTTTCCGCCGGGGACAGTGCATCTCGCCGTAGTCGACCCGGGGGTCGGTACCGACAGAAATCCCATCATCGCAAGAACCGACCGCTATTATTATGTCGGACCGGATAACGGAATCTTCACGCTGATAGAGCCGGAGATACTGGAAGTGGTCAGAATAAGCAACGAAAAGCTTATAGCAAAAAGGCCGAGCGCGACATTTCACGGGCGGGATATTTTCGCTCCTGCAGCCGCGCGGCTCTTCAGCACCGAGATGAAGGAGTTTGGAGAGAGGCTCGAAGGGATAACAAAACTCGATTTTCCAGCGGTGGAAACGGGAGCAGGAGCGATAGAAGGGGAGATAATATATATCGACAGGTTCGGAAACCTCTTCACGAACATCAGAGATGAGATGCTGGAGGAGGCTTTCAAAGGGTGCAAAGCTGACGACCTGGAGATAACGATAGGGGGGAGAACGATAAAAGGGCTATGCCGTGCATATGCCTTTGGCGGGAGAGGGGAGCTTTCGGCGATAGTGAACTCCTTTGGATACGTGGAGATATTTACGAGAAATGGAAACGCGGCGCTCCTTTCGAACTTTGCAAAAGGTGAAAAGGTTTCGGTAAGCCTGGCTAAGCAGAAAGGTTCAAGTGGAGAGTAGCAACGGTTTCAGCAACGAATATTTTTCTATATTGAACCGTACAGTAGACAAGGTGGAGGAGCCCGCAAAGGGGCGGTACTTCCCGGTTCCAAAGAGGGGGGTCTCGGAACATCTGGTTCAGCTGGTCTGGAAAAATATCCTATACAACAACGGTTCAATGACGACTACCGATGGCATCCCGATAAAGATACTGAAGCCGGGGCGCCTGAACAGGAGGGAAGGGCCAGATTTCAAGAACGGCGTACTTCTCCTGAACGGAGAGAAGGTTGCCGGAGACGTGGAAATCCATGTGGAAGCGCGCGAGTGGTACGATCATAAGCACCACCTCTCCCCCCACTATAAAAGAACTATTCTCCATGTTTTCCTGAACAGGACGGAGGATGCCAGGCCATCGGTTACGGTGAACGGGAAGTCGCCGCACGAGCTTGAACTGGGCCTTTACCTTCGTCATTCGATCGATGAGTTGCAAAGGGAGGTGGAGCTGGGTGATACCCCTCTATCTGGAAGGGCGCAAAATCCTCCATGCAGAAGGTATTTTTCCGAAACGCCGACGGGCAAAATTGAGCGTCTCATGGATGTCATAGGCGAGGGGAGAATGCTGATTAAATCCAACCTGTTATTTGAAAGGCTGGAAGCATCCGACCCTGAACAGGTTCTGTATGAAACCGTTTTTGAGGCGCTTGGATATTCAAGATTTAAAAAACAGTTCGGACATATGGCAAAGGCTATGCCGCTGAAAAGGCTTAAAGAGATTATCAAAGCCAACAGTGGGATCGAACCGGCGTTGACGGTGCAGGGGGTGTTTTTTCGGCTTGCCGGACTCGATATGGAGATCGAAACGGATCGAGCGGATGTCGCCTTGCAAGAATTTCTCCGCGTCTATGCCGATGTGAAAGCCGAGGGAGTAGAGCCGATCTATGATGCCGGGGAGTGGAGTATCGCCGGGAGCAGACCTGCCAATTCACCATTCAGGAGAATTGCCGCCTTTTCCCGGCTGGTTGTGGAGCCGCTTGATCCAGCCATGCTTGAAAAACAGTTCTCGTCCATCACTGCTGGAAGGGAGAAGATCAAGGAAGCGAGGAAAACGATCACCGAAGTGATGGAGATTTTCTGCAGGATCTCGGATCCGTTCTGGGATTACCGGTACAGTTTAGGCAGCCGGGCAAGAGGTGGGAAAAAACTTGTGGGGCGTGATCGTGCGGTTGCGATATTGGTTGATTCCCTGATCCCGCTATTCCTGGCGATAAGCCGTTCGCGACACGATATCGAGCTGGAAAAGAAACTTGTCTCGGCAATCTACGCCGCCCCGAAACCTTCTTCAAACTCGGTTGTCGATTTCATGTCGCGCAACCTCTTTGGAAAAGAGAGAGGTGGGATTGTCAGGAGCGCTCTTCATCAGCAGGCACTGATACAGCTGTATAACGATTTCTGCTTCAGCTTCCCCTCTCACTGCGGGAGTTGCCCCATGCCTGACTATCTTTCAAAGAACATGAAAAGAGGGTAGTTTTTCCGCGGCGCGGAGCCATCGGTCTCAGTCAAATATGCCGTTCTGGTTATATGGAGCGGTTCGAGTTTTCACGGTGGTAAGAGGAGATGTAGATATTTGACATCGGCCTTGGATAGGATTATATTGTAGACATCCCCACCCCCATAGGGGGAGGGGTAGAGCCGCTTCACACTGCAGAAAGAGGTTGAAAATATGGATAATAACAATAAATCTGAAATGACCTTCGACGTTACTGGTATGACATGCGCCTCTTGCTCTTCAGCCGTCGAACGCTCTGTGAAAAAAGTAAGCGGCGTCAAGGAGGCAAGCGTAAACCTCCTGAATGAAAAACTGGTAGTAGTTGCAGACCCGGAAAACGGGATCGATCCTTCGAAGATAGAAGAGGCGGTCATAAACGCCGGCTACGGTATAAAAAAAAGAACGCCGTCAAAGATCACCATCGGTATTGATGGGATGACATGCGCTTCATGCGTCGGCAGAATAGAAAGAGAGCTTAAAAAAACGGCGGGTGTAGAGGATGCGATTGTAAACCTCGCTACAAACAAAGGGACCATATTTTACGATTCAGAGGTCGCGTCGGTTTCAGACCTGAAAAATGCTATCACTGTTGCCGGATATGCTCCGGTTTCACTTGAAAAGGAGGAGGAGAAAAAAGAGGAAAACCTCATTTCATCGCCAGGTTTCAATCTCGCGCTTGCACTCGCTTTCCTCTTTCCGCTCGCGCTTCTTACGATGGGGCATATGCTCGGTTTCCCCTTGCCCGGTTTCATAGAACCTGAAACGAACCCTCTTAGAAACGCGTTCCTGCAACTCTTTCTTACGGCACCTATAATCATTGCGGGGCGACGTTTCTATACGTCAGGGAGCCGCGCCGTTTTGCATGGCGGTGCGAACATGGATACGCTTATCGCGCTTGGCACGAGTTCGGCGATACTCTATTCGCTTTGGGGGATGTGGAGGATCGTTTCGGGAGAAGTCCACTACATCCATCACCTCTACTTCGAATCAGCAGGGTTCATCATCGGCCTCATACTGATAGGAAAATATCTGGAGGAGCGCGCGAAAGGGAGGACGTCGGCGGCGATCAAGGCGCTGATGAATCTCACCCCTCCCACGGCGACTTTGATAGAGAACGGCAGCTATCGCGTAATTGATGCGGAGGATATTAAGCCGGGGGATCTCCTGCTGGTCAAGGCGGGAGAAAGGATACCGACCGACGCAGTTCTCATGAAGGGTGAGACAAGCGTTGATGAATCGATGATCACAGGCGAAAGCATCCCGGTAGACAAGAAGCCGGGGGATAAACTGACAGGCGCGACCGTGAACGGCAACATAGTCATAGAGGTCCGCGCCGAAAGGGTGGGTAGCGACACCACACTGGCGCAGATAATCCGTCTTGTCGAGGAGGCGCAGGGTTCCAAGGCGCCGATAGCATCTCTCGCCGACAAGGTATCGGCGATCTTTGTGCCTGCGGTTCTTGTGATAGCCTTCTTTTCTGCCGGTGGGTGGTTGCTTGCGGGTGAGAGTTTTACATTTGCCCTTTCGATTTTCATATCCGTACTTATCATCGCTTGCCCATGCGCTCTTGGCCTTGCCACGCCGACGGCGATAATGGTCGGCACGGGAAGAGGGGCACAGCTAGGCGTTCTTGTTAAGAACGGCCGCGCCTTGGAGGCGGCGGCGGAGCTTGACACCATACTTTTTGACAAGACCGGCACAATAACCGAGGGGAAACCGGCAGTGACGCTCGCAAGTGCATCGAATGGAACCAGCGAGGAAGAGCTCTGGAGATATACAGCGGGACTTGAAAGCGGTTCCGGACATCCGCTATCGAAAGCGGTTGTGGAGGGGGCCGTTGCCAGGGGTATATCCTTTCCAAATCCGTCCGAGGTTGAAACGTGGCCCGGCTTTGGTATATCAGGCCGGGTGGATGGAAGGGTGGTTCTCGCCGGCAAGAGCGGATTCCTTGCGAAGGAAGGGATCGATATCGCACAAGATACTGGAGGCGACATCAATGTTGCCGTTGACGGAAAATATATTGGCCATTTCATGGTTGCCGATGAGATCAAACCTACGGCTGTAAAGGCTGTGGAGATGCTCCATGAACTTGGATTGAAAACCGTGATGATCACGGGAGACAGGAAAGGGATTGCTCTTGATATCGCCGGGAAAGCGGGCATCGACGAGGTCATTAGCGAGGTGCTTCCAGAAGAGAAGGAGAAGGAGGTAGGGAGAATGATCGAATCTGGCCGGAAGGTCGGGATGGTGGGGGACGGCATAAACGATGCCCCCGCGCTGGCGCGGGCGGATATCGGCATAGCGATCGGCACAGGTACCGATGTCGCCATTGAAACCGCCGACATGGTGCTGGTCAGCGGAGATCCGCAAGGGGTGGCAAGGGCGATAAGGCTGAGCCGCTCGACTATCAGGAACATAAAACAGAATCTCTTTTGGGCGTTTTTCTACAACACCCTTGGTATACCGGTTGCGGCAGGCCTCCTGTACATTTTCGGAGGGCCGACGCTGAATCCGATGTTCGCGGCGGCGGCAATGAGTTTCAGCTCCATATCGGTAGTTCTAAACGCGCTACGGTTGAAAAATTTTAAATAGGAGGAAATTGAAATGGAAAAGGTTCTATCGATAGAAGGGATGACATGCGGACACTGCAAGATGCACGTTGAGAAAGCGCTGTCAGGAATCGACGGGGTAACATCCGCAAAGGTCGAGCTTGAAAAGAAAAAGGCGATTGTCGAGATGGACGATAATGTAAGCGAAGCCGCGCTATCCGAGGCGGTTGCGGAAGCGGGATATCAGGTCACCGCAATATCCGGAAAGTAGCGGCGCGATGGATGCAAAAGCTCACAGCGAGGCGGCCCATCAGCTGAAAACAGCCAGGGGTCAGATAGACGGCATAATAAAAATGCTGGATGAGAACAGGTACTGCATCGACGTATCGAAGCAGATACTGTCGGCGATGTCACTCCTTAGAAAAGCGAACCTGGAAGTGCTAAAAGGGCATATAAAGACCTGTGTTGCCGATGCAGTAAACAAAGGGGAAGGGGAGGAGAAGATAGAAGAGATATTCGGGATCATAGATACATACGCCAAACCGGTTTAGCTGTCCTCGGCGTCATGTTTCCCGGCGCATCTGAGGGAGAGGCGGGAGAGGGTAATTTAATGTATAATTGTCTCGCTTCGAAGAATATATTTTTACTTTATGAGGATCAAACAGCAGTGCTGGAAAAAATAGAATATTGGTTTGAGTGGCTGATCTGGCAGAGCAGGCTCATTGTTCTGCTCGCAGTAGTGTCGAGCATCATTGCCTCGGCTGTTCTTATTATCACGGGCACTGTCGACATAGCCCTTGTGCTGGTCGAGTTCTTCCACACTCTTGAAAACAGGGAGTTGTACAAGGAGTTCCATACCGAGATGCTCACGCATGTCATCAGCGCGATAGATGCCTATCTGATTGCGACAGTTCTCCTGATCTTCGGTGTCGGCCTTTACGAGCTGTTCATCAGCAAAATAGATTTTCTCGAAAGGGATACCAAAGGTTCCGGGATACTGGTGGTGCATTCACTCGATGAGCTTAAGGAAAAGCTTGCGAAGGTGATACTGATGGTGCTTATCGTGGTTTTTTTCAAACACGCGGTACATTTGAAATACGACACGATCCTAAACCTGCTCTATCTCGGTATAGGTATTTTCTTTATAGCGGTCTCAATTTTCCTTACCGGGAAAAAGATGTCCGATAAATAATTTTTCCCGGCTATCAGGTATGAAAAGTGAGCAAGAAAACAGCGCGAAGCCGGAAAGCGCGCTTGTGTATGAAAGATATGAGCAATCTATATGTTTCTGTTATGCCGATAAATAGGGAAAGTTAGCCCTTTTTGACCGAAAATATCACACCTGGAAACCTCTTTTTCACATTATTGTAACGAGGTATGCAAAATCAATGATTTTGCAACCTGTCTGCTAAGCTAACCAATTGAATATATAAAGCATAATAGGAAAAAATAAACCTCAAAACCGACCGTATAAATGTTAAAATCCCTAGCTTATGGATGAAAATACAGGGAAGCTGATACAGGTAAGCATCGAAGACGAGATGCGAACCTCCTACCTCGATTACGCGATGAGCGTCATCGTAGGGAGGGCGTTGCCCGACGTCCGTGACGGACTGAAACCGGTTCATCGCAGGGCTCTTTTTGCGATGAACGAGATGGGGAACCATCATAACAAACCGTATAAAAAATCCGCACGCATAGTCGGCGACGTAATCGGTAAGTACCACCCGCATGGCGATCAGGCGGTGTACGATACCATCGTCCGTCTTGCGCAGGATTTCTCCATGCGTTACCCGCTTGTCGACGGACAGGGTAACTTCGGCTCAATAGACGGCGATTCCGCCGCCGCCATGCGTTATACGGAGATCAGGCTCGACAAACTCTCCGACGAAATGCTTGACGATCTTGACAAGGATACCGTCGACTTCGCGCCGAACTACGATGATTCCATGAAGGAGCCGACGGTATTGCCGTGCAGGTTCCCGAATCTCCTTGTTAACGGGTCGTCAGGTATCGCGGTCGGTATGACCACGAACATCCCCCCTCACAATATTCAAGAGGTATGCAAGGGGGTTGAGTATCTGATAGACAATCCCGACTGTTCGGTCGATGATCTGATAGCGATCATACCAGGCCCGGACTTTCCGACAGCCGGGATAATACAGGGGCGCGCCGGGATACTCTCGGCCTATAGAACCGGGAAGGGGCATCTTAGGGTAAGGGCCAAGTGCGAGTTCGAGCAGAACAAGAGAAAGGATCAGGAGAACATAATCATCACCGAGTTCCCGTACCAGGTGAACAAGGCGAAGACGCTTGAGAAGATTGCCGAACTGGTGAGGGACAAAAGGGTCACCGGTATATCTGACATAAGGGACGAGTCGGACAGAAACGGAATACGCGTAGTCATTGAATTGCGAAAGGATGCTATTCCAAGCGTCGTGCTGAACCAGCTATACAAGCATACAAACCTCCAAGATACGTTCGGCGTCATCATGATCTCGCTGGTGAACAGGCAGCCGAAGCTCCTGAACCTCAAGGAGATGCTCCACTATTTTGTAGACCACAGGCGCGTGGTCATTACGCGAAGGACGCTCTTCGAGCTTGCAAAGGCGAGAGCCAGGGAACATATACTCGAAGGGCTTCGCACCGCGGTAGACAATCTTGACGAAGTGGTAGATCTGATAAAGAAAAGCGCTACACCGGCTGAAGCGCAGGAAGGGCTCAAAACACGATTTAAACTTTCGGCGGAACAGGCCAAGGCGATCCTCGAACTCCGTTTACAGCGTCTTACCGGCCTTGAACGGCAGAAGATCATCGATGAGCTGGAGAGCATAAAGAAAGAGATCAAGGAGCTTGAGTACATCAGGGATCACGAAGAGAAGAAGTTCGCGATGATAAAGGAGGAGATGGCTTTGATCTCCCAGAAATTCGGCGATAAGAGGCGAACAGAGATCGTTGAGGCTGAAGAGGAACTGGACGAAGAGGACCTGATTGCCGATGAGGATATGGTCGTGACACTGACCCAGGATGGATACATTAAGCGTGTTCCAATAGGTACCTACCGGGCGCAGAGAAGAGGGGGCAAAGGGGTCAAGTCGATGAGCGTCAAGGATGAAGACGTGGTTGTAAGGGTCTTCATAGCTTCTACTCATTCGTATCTTCTTATATTTACCTCTTCGGGAAAGGTCTTCCGGATAAAGGTTTGGGAAATACCGCTCGCTTCAAGGGCGGCGCGTGGGAAATCGCTCGCAAACCTCCTTGAAGTAGAGCCAAACGAAAAGGTAGCCGCAGTTTTCTCCATAAAGGATTTTGAGGAAACCGAAAGGTACCTTCTCCTTGCCACGCGCGCCGGCACAGTAAAGAAAACCGAGCTAAAGGCATACGCAAACATTCACAAACGCGGGATTTACGCGATCAAGCTTTCAGAAGGGGATCAGCTGGCAGGAGCCGAGCTTACCGATGGAAACTGCACCGTGTTTCTCGCCACTGCTCATGGTAAAGCGATCCATTTCCATGAAAAGGACGCGCGTTCAATGGGCAGGCATACCGGAGGCGTTCGCGGCATCAATCTGAATGAAGGTGATGAGGTGGTCGGTCTCGCCCTTCCGGGTCCCGATTCAACGGTCCTTTCGGTAACAGAAAACGGATACGGCAAGCGGACAAAAATTTCCGAGTACCGCGTCATAGGACGCGGCGGCAAGGGGATGATAAACATCATCTCCTCGGAGCGAAATGGTCAGGTTGTAAGCGTGAAAGTTGTAGATGACGATGCCGAGATAATGCTTGTCACCGAGGATGGGCAGATGATAAGGACCCGCGTGAGCGAAATATCGGTTATCGGAAGGAACACCCAGGGGGTGAAGATACTCGACACCGAAGGGAAACATGTCATATCTGTGGCGGTGCTTGAAGAGGACAAGGAAGAGAAGGAAGACAAGGAAAAGTAATGGTTCGACCGGGCACACTGTATATCCTGATAGCAATTCTTGTATTTGCCGCATGTACGTCAAGGCAGACACTCCTTCTGCAGGAGGCTGAAAACCGATGGTATAAAAACGAGTACTCCGAAGCTGTAAGGATTTTCATCCAGATAATAGACAGGTACCCGGATACTCCAGAAGCGGAGACCGCTCTGCTGAGAGCCGGGGAGACGTTTATGCTTAACCTCTCGGATCATAACAAGGCGCTTGAGTATTTCAAAAGGCTCACCGAAGAGTTTCCCCACGGCGAAAAAGCCAGAACCGCGAGGATCAACATGGCCTCGATAATGGAAAATACAACAAAGGATTACGACAGCGCCGTGATCCAGTATCAAATACTCATAGATAATTCCAAGGGACTCGAAGGGGATGTATTTCAATTCGCCCTTGCGAGATGTTTCTATAAGAAGAACGATTACGAACAGGCGATTATCGAGTACAAGAATCTCCGCAAAAGATTTCCATCGAGCAAGCTGTTGCCTGAAGCGTCTTATCAGATAGGCAACTGCTATTTCGTGATGAATAATTGCGAAGAGGCGATAAAGCAGTACGAGAAAACGCTGGAGAATTTTCCCGACATCCCGGAAAGATACGACATAATGCTTTCGACCGGAGTCTGCCTGGAAGGCAAGGAGGATTACGGACAGGCACTTCACATCTATCGCGAAATACTCGACAAGTACCCGAATACGAAACTGATAGAGAGAAAGATCGACGCCGTTCTTTCGCGCATGAGAGACAAGAACCGCTGAGAAGGATGGATTAATGCTCGACCCAAAACTCCTTAGAAAAGAAAAAGACTTGATCGCGAAAAAACTTTCCCGGCGCTCGGGCAACGTCGATATCGGGCCGGCATTGATCGCCTATGAAGAGTATCTCTCCGTAAAGACCGAGCTTGAGGAGATGCAGGGGAAGATGAACACAGCCTCCGCGGAAATTGGAAAACTCGTAAAAGAGAAGAAGGACGCCACACAGGCAAAGTCCGAACTGAAGGAATTTTCTAACAGCATAAGGGAAAAGGAGATACTTTTCCGCGAGCGCGAAGAAAGTTTTAATGGTTTGATCTACATGATACCGAATCTCCCAGACGATTCTGTGCCGGACGGCAAGAGCGAGGACGAAAACATTGAGATACGAAAGTGGGGGGAGCCTCGGCAGTTTTCGTTCAAGCAGAGATCGCATGTCGAGATAGGTGAATCACTTGGCATACTCGATTTCAAGCGCGCGGCTAAAATATCGGGAGCGCGATTCGTGCTATATCGTGGCGCCGGGGCAAAGCTGGAACGAGCGCTTATCTCTTTCATGCTCAATTCGCACGCGGAGAAGGGATATGAAGAGATCATCCCCCCTTTCATGGTGAACAGAAAATCCATGACCGGCACGGGACAGCTTCCGAAATTCGAGGAGGATCTTTTTAAAGTTGAAGGGGGAGAGTATTACCTCATCCCTACTGCCGAGGTGCCGGTGACGAATATTTATGCCGACGAAATTCTAAGCGCAAGCGAACTTACAAAAAAGTTCTGCGCATATACTCCATGTTTCAGAAGCGAGGCGGGCTCATACGGAAAGATCGCGACAGGGTTGATCCGGCAACATCAATTCAATAAGGTTGAACTGGTGAAACTCAGCAAGCCGGAAGATTCGATGGCCGAGCTGGAGAGTTTGACGGCGGATGCGGAAGCGATACTTCAGGCACTTGAGATACCGTACCGCGTGGTACAGCTCTGCGCGGGTGACCTCGGATTCTCGGCAGTGAAGACTTATGATCTGGAGATATGGTTGCCATCGCAGGAACGCTATGTTGAGATCTCTTCGTGCTCGAATTTTGGGGATTTCCAGGCGAGGCGCGCGGCGATACGTTTCCGCCGTGAGCAGAAGGGGAAGCCGGAACTTCTGCATACGCTGAACGGCTCCGGGCTTGCTGTCGGGCGTACGGTCGTTGCGATACTGGAAAACTTTCAGAACGAAGACGGGAGCGTAACCGTGCCGGAAGTCCTTCGCCATTATTTGGGCGGAATGGAGAAGATAGAGAAGGCGTAAATATTTTTACGTTTATTCGCCTCAAGCGGCGGAGTTTGGTATACAATTATTTTTCCGAATTTGGCACATGACCGGAGAGGTGGCCGAGCGGTTTAAGGCAGCGGTCTTGAAAACCGCCGAACGAAAGTTCCGGGGGTTCGAATCCCTCCCTCTCCGCCACTAAGCAATTGAAACATATAACATATGTGCTTTGGAAATCCCTGTAAGTTCCCTGTACAGTTTGAAATCTATGAATAAAATCCACAACTTCTTTTATGGATTGAAAGCAGGAGTTTGGATTGTTTAAGAAAACAAAAATAAGGTGATATCTGTAAATTTGTTAGCTGAGGTATGGGCCTATTTCTTTTCGTCTTTCAGTGACCTTTCTCCACTAAACGAGACCATGTTTATGGCTATAGACTGGTCAAAATTAGGAGCCAATAAATCAGCCAAAGCGCAAAAGGTTATGGCTCAATGACGGTTCTTCCATCAGGCTTAGGGCAGACCATAAAAACCATATCTGGAGTTACGATTTTGGTATATACCGTACTTATGATGGAAGGCCGGTCAAAATCCTGACTCTTATCGATGATTTCACCAGAGAATGCATAGCTTTGGAGGTTGGAAGAAGGCTGACCTTTCAGGATGTATTAGAGACTCTGGCAGAGCTGTTTATCTTAAAAGGTGTTCCAGAACATATACGCTCTGACAACGGGGCGGAGTTTACGGCTAAGGTAATCCGGAAGTGGTTAACAAGTTGGAGTGAAGACTCTTTACATCGAGCCTGGGAGTCCTTGGGAGATTGGATATATCGAGATTTTCAACGGCAAACTTAGGGATGAGCTTCTTAATGGAGAAATATTTGAAACCTTACTTGAAGCAAAGGTCTTGATAGAACGATGGAGGCAGGAATACAATACTGTCAGGCCACACAGTTCCTTGGGCTATCGACCACCCGCTTCAGAAGCTGTTGAATCGATACCGGTTGCTGTTTAGAAATATGAAACTTTATAGCTGGTATCACACTTGGGGGTTGGTCAATATTTGAACAGTAAGTAGGAAAGTCCGATGTAAAAGGATACAATAACAAACGGAAAACATATGGAAAAAGATATCGGATATTATTTAAAGAGGATCGGCATCGCCATAATTCTTTTTGCCGCGGTATTGGCAGTTGTGGTGAAGACCTGGATGACCGGAGCGCTGGATCGCTATGTTTACGGATTCAACACGATAAGTATAGAAGCAAAAGGGAACAGATGGATTCAGTCCTCCAGCAGTGTAGAGCTGGAACCGGGGAGTATCGTAAAGCTGGTTGTGAGAAACCGTGATAAAGGGATACATCACAATATCGTAATACCATCGAAAGAGATAGAAAGTGACGTAATCGAATACGGCGGCATGGTCGGCATCGGCTTCGAGGTGCCGGAGAGCGGAGTATTCGAGTATTATTGCTCATTCCATCCGCCGATGAAATCGTCATTTGAAGTCATAAAACAGGCCAAGTAGCATCGGCTAAGCTAGAAAAAGAGGGGATATGGCTATCATTGGAAGGATAGAAAATCCGGAAAAAGCACATATCGAAAGTAATATATGGATTGAAGCATTCAAATATATACGATCATTTCTATATGAAGGAAGCGAAACGCGTGAGAGGCTACTTTCAATGGAGCCGGGCGATGTAGCAAGGGTGGAGCTTTCGGACGGTCTTTTTGCCATGGAGCAGGTTTACATGACCAAGGAGGAGAAAGAAGGGCGTTTTGAATCTCATCGAAAATACATAGATATCCAGGCTGTAATTGCGGGAAATGAGATAGCGCAAACATCAGATATAAAAGTACTTACAGTTGAAACCCCATATGACGAAGAAAAAGACGTCACCTTCTACAAGGATGGTGTTGATAAAGCCGAGCATCTCCTTTCCTCAGGGATATATGCAGTTTTCTATCCGTCCGACGCCCATAAACCGTGTTTGATGCGCAACAAATCGGAAATTGTTTATAAGACAGTTGTAAAAGTTCCGATAGAAAAGCTGTGATGAACATCGAAATCGGCGCGCACTTTTATCTTTCGATGTTTTTCGGCATTATCGGGATGGGATACTTCGTATACGGGAAGAAGCAGGCACGCTTCATAGCGCTTTTTGCCGGAATGGGGCTGATGGTATTTCCCTATTTCATACCGGAAGCGATAACTCTTTTTGCCGCATCGGCAGGATTGATGGCTGTACCGTTTATCCTGAAATAATTTCTACGTTATTTAATATTTCAAATCTTTAAGATTTAAATAGTCAAATATGATGATCGAAAGACTGTTTGCTACCTCCCCTTATTCTTTCCCCGTTTAGGGCCTTTCTTGTCATCATTGTTTGCCGAGTCCCCACCCTGTGTAGTCTGGAGACGTTCCTGCGCGCGAAGCTGGCGGGCCTCCTTTTTGCTCAGTTTGTTTTTTTCCTTTTTCTCGGCGACAGGCTCCCCTTCCCATCCTATCTTTTCGAGGAAGTCGTCGTACCCGCCGAGGAAATATTCCGCTTTGCCGCTGTGGAAAATGATGAGGTTTTGCGCAAGGCTCCTTAGGAGAAGCTCGGAGTGGGTGACTATGACCACGGCTCCGGGGTAGGAGTCAAGCTCCTCTATGAGCGATTCGATCGATTCGACATCGAGGTGGTGGGTTGGCTCATCGAGAAGCAGGAGGTTCGTGGGGTGAGAAATGATTTTTCCCAGGAGAACACGGCTACGCTCTCCACCGGAGAGTACCTTGATAAGTTTCTTGCTGATATCCCCTTCGAACATCATGGCACCGCAGATCGCGTGCGATGCCTGGAGTGAAAGATTCGGATTTGATTTCTGTATTTCATCGACAACGCGGTTATCGGCGGTCAGCCTGTCAATATTCGTCTGACCAAAATGCCCTATGCGTGTTTCAGGATGGGTTGTGACTGTCCCTGCCGTCGGTTTCAGTTCCCCCGCGAGGCAGTTGAGTAGCGTCGATTTTCCTTTTCCGTTCGCACCGATTATGGCGATCCTGTCACTGCGGCCTATGCTGAATGATATATTCCTGAAGATGCTGTTTTCCTCTTTCCCGTCGTAAGAGAAGGAGATATTCTGCGCTGACATTACTGTTTTGCCTGGACATGCGAGATGGTTGAAGCGGAAACCGAGCGTCTTTTCGTCTTCCAGCTTGTCCAGCGTTCCCATTTTTGCCATCATCTTCACGCGTGACTGCGCCATGGCCGCTTTTGAAGCCTTCGCCTTGAACCTGTCGATAAGCGCTTGCATCTCCTTCTTTTTCTTCTCGATGTTTTGCCGGGTCTGTTCGTACGTTTCCTCCTCCATCATGATCATCTCGTAGAACTTGATGGTGTCGCCTTTCACCTTTCGCGCCTGCCTTCGGTGAATCCCCATGGTATGGGTTGTCACCTTGTCCATGAAATCGCGATCGTGGGTGATGAGCATCATCTCCCCCTGCCATGATGTGAGATACCCTTTCAGCCATCGGAGCGAAAGAATATCGAGGTAGTTTGTCGGCTCGTCGAGAAGCAGCATATTCGGATTATTGAGGAGCGCTTTGCAGAGGTTGATGCGGACCTGGTAGCCGCCGCTGAAGGAGTGCGGATCTTTCTCGAAATCGGCTTGGGAGAATCCGAGTCCGGAGAGGATCATCTCCGCCTTGTAGTGGTCCCACTGCTCCTCAGGTGGGAGCGCCTGTATGCATTCGTCAAGTACGTTTGGTTTCGTGAAGCGTATATGCTGTTCCAGGGTCCCTATCTTGTAGTTTTTGGGCATGGAAATCTCCCCGGAATCAATATGTTCTTCACCAAGGATTATTCTGAAAAGTGTTGATTTTCCAGTACCATTGCGACCGACGAGGCCAACACGCTCCCCCTTGCCGATGAGGAAAGAGACATCCTCAAAGAGAGTCTGCGCACCGTATGATTTCTGTATACTGCTTGCCTGTATCATTCAAATTCCCTAATAAAACCGGTAAGTATAATAGAAGTTGGCGAAGGATGCACTACTTTTTAATATCGCTTGAGATCCAGGGCTTTGATTTATTTTTTTTCCAGGCGGCCCGAAAAAAAATACGCAAAAATGCCTCCAGTTGAGATGAGATGGTTTAAAGACCACAGTGACCTCTGAATATGTTGAAACCGCGCATACTCAGCTATCTTTTAAAAGGAAACTATTTAGATTTTACATCTGCGAAATGTGGGGTAAAATCACATGTCAGGTGGATCCTGAATCCTGAAAGTGCTTTTCCTGAACAGCGGACGTTGTTCGTAATCATTTTGCAAAAGGGAAGAGTATGCAGGATCAAAAGGGTCATACGATTACGGTTAAGGCGTTGAGGAAATAATATTTTGCGGGTTTTTATATTATGAAAAAACGTTTTGCGACAACGTTCCTCTCATTTTCCACTATTCTGTCGATTTTTTTCTGGTCCATATACTACACATCGTCGAATGCCAGGCTGGAGGCATTAAAAATTAACGAAATGGAGAACCTGGAAACGCAGATTGAACTGGTTTCGCAAGATGTGAGCCATATATTTTCCGATTTGATATATCTTTCTGAGCAGCATGAGCTTGCTCAAATGATCGAAGGAGAGAAGGGATACGATCTGACGGCATTAGAGGGAGATCTTCGTACTTTTTCAAAAAGGAAAGGTTTATACGAACAGATTCGGATAATCGACGCAACCGGCAATGAAATAGTAAGGATAAATTACAATGATGGCGATCCTGAAGTGTTGCCAAAAGAGAAGCTTCAATACAAAGGGGACAGATATTATTTCAAGGAGACGCTAAAAATGAACACAGGAGAGATATATATCTCTCCCTTTGATCTAAACGTCGAAAAAGGACAAATCGAAAAACCCTTTAAGCCGATGATTCGCGTTGGTACACCGTTATATAACCGCAAAGGCGAGATCAAAGGGATAGTCTTTTTAAATTATCTTGGGAAGATATTGATCGCGAATATAAAGGATTTTTCAAAACGCTCCAAGGGTAGAACCTCACTATTGAATCAGGATGGTTATTGGCTGGTAGGAGAGAATTCCGAAGATGAATGGGGCTTCATGCTCGAGGCAAGGAAGAATAAAAGATATGAAGCAGTTTTCCCGGACGCATGGAAGAAGATCTCTGAAGCGGAATCCGGCCAATTCATGAGCAACAATGAATTATTCAGCTTTATAACAGTTTATCCGCTTATGGAAGATCATGTCCCTGGCAACGCACTTGAAAAGCACCTTTCTCATACTAGTCACAACGTCGCGGATACCGAATATTACTGGAAAATCGTAAATCGCATTCCCGAAGAAGTTCTAGACGGGGTATCGACCGAACAGTTTTCAGGTTTATTGAATTTATACGGTCTGCTGTTAGTGCTATTTGCCGCCGGCTCCTGGGTCGAGGCGAAGGCAAATCAAAAGGAAAAGAACGCGGCGGAAGAAATGGAACTTTACAGGATGATGATAGAAAAGACCGGCGACCCGGTGTTTCTCATAGATGATGACGACGGCTGCAGAATGGCGTATGTGAACGAAGCCGCGGTAAAGCATTTCGGAGCTACGAAAGAAGAGATACTGAGATGGCAGATTCCGGATTGGGATCCGAATTTTACATTTGAAAAACTTCCTGAGCATGTGGAAGAAATCAAAAAGGTACAAAATCTGTTCATTGAATCAATTCACCGCGTAAAATCCGGCGAATTGGTGCCAGTTGAAATTTCGCTTAACATCACCAATTACAAGAACAGATTGTGTCATTTTGGATATTTTAAAAATATCAGCGAACGAAAAAGAGCAGAAGCCAGCCTAAAGAAGATGAGCAAGGCAATTGAGACGCTGGAGGAGAGCATCATAATAACTGATATGAAAGGTTTTATTGAATATGTAAATCCTTCATGTGAAAAAATTACCGGCTACACCGAGGATGAGCTGTTAGGTAAAAACCCGCGCATATTCAAGTCTGGTCTTGAATCGAAGGAAACCTATGAAGAAATGTGGAAAATGCTTTCAGCCGGCAGAGTATGGAGAGGGGAGCTTGTCAACAAACGCAAAAACGGCGAATTGTACAACGAAGAGATGACAATCTGTCCGATCCTGGATGACGGAGGCAATGTAACCAATTTTGTGGCGATCAAAAGGGATATTTCAAAAAGGAAGCTTGCCGAGAAGGAGCTTCGAGAAGCCAAAGAGCAGGCTGAGCGCGCAACAATACTTAAGGATAAGTTCGTATCGCTTGTTGCGCATGACCTCCGTTCACCCTTTAATTCCATTATAGGTTTCTTAAAGATAGTACAGAAGAAAAATGAAGAACCGATTGGAGAGAAAAAACTTGAACTTGTGAAGAGGGTGATAAGCGTCAGCGAAGGGATGCTGAAAATGATAGAAGACCTGTTAAATATCAGCAGGCTCAATACAGGGGAACTAAAGCCTGTAAAGTATTTTTTAGATGCATCAGCCATTTCGGCGGGGATTATTGAAAACATTTCCTACTCTGCGGAGGATAAGGGGATAGTTGTTGCCAATAATATTCCAAAGGGGACAAGAATATATGCGGATCCTGCGCTTATCAGGGAAACGATACACAATCTTGTTTCGAACTCGATTAAATTTTGTGATAAGGGCGGGCTTGTGGAGATCTACATGCCTGAAGCGGGGAAGCCGAGCATTGCCGTGAAAGACAATGGAGTTGGTATTGATAACGAATATATAGAAAAACTGTTCCGGCACGGAGAAAAGACAACCTCCCCGGGTACGAGGGGGGAAAAGGGAACAGGTCTTGGCCTCCCTTTTTCATACGACATAGTTAAGGCGCATGACGGCAGTCTGGACGTTGTCTCTAAAAAAGGGGAGGGGAGCATCTTTGTGATCAATCTCCCGTATGTTCGTCCTCGTATCCTGATAGTTGAAGATGACCCAGGCATAAGGGGTCTGATAAAACAGTATCTGAATGGAATGGATGTGGAATTTCTTGAGGCGGAAAATGGTACGGACGCGCTTGAGATGTTAAAAAAGGAGACGGTACATCTATTAATTACTGATCTGTTTATGGAGAAAATGGATGGGCTGGCATTGATCAAACAGATAAAGCAAAACCACAAGTGGGATAACATCAGAATAATTGTTGTAACCGCCAGCAATGATGCTGAAAAACGGCAGGAGGTATTCAGCCTTGGCGCGGATGATTTTATAAACAAACCAATTCATATAGATGAATTCGTCCCCAGGGTAAAAAGGTTTGTTCTCTAGCTGAGCGAATATTTCAGAGAATTCTTAAATTCCAAAGTCGTAAAAACCGATATTTGCACGGTGCATTTAAGGTCGTGTCCGTCTCCGAAAATTCACAGCAAGAGGTGCTATTGAACTAATATTGTCAAAAGCCTAAACATATCAAATAGATAGCGACGCAGAAAAAAAATAATAAGATAGGATTGACTTTTCTGTTTCGTGGATATATAAATTAATTAAGAAAAACGAATGTTCGTTTTAAAGGAGTGTGTATGCCGAAAGTTGAAGAGTCACACAAGGAGGCGAGGAGAGAGCAGATCCTTATTGCTTCGCTTGAGTGCTTTGCGGAACAGGGAATTCATAAAACCACAATGCAGGATATTTGCAAAAAATCTAATCTGAGCGCTGGCGCTGTATACAGCTACTTTAAAAGCAAGGACGAGATAATAGAGAGCATCGCGAAAATTGGACAGCAGCAAAGTGACGAAAGGTTCATGTCCGCGAATACGACAGGGAAAGATTACCTGGAAAAATTCAGGATCGCGCTTAGTGCATTTCTTGATTCCCTGCACGACCCTTTCAGACGCACTTGCACAAGAATGGATATCATGGTGCTATCGGAATCATTCTCAAACGAGAAACTAAATAAACTCTTTTCTGCAAACTACAATGCTGTACTGGGAAATATCAAAAAGATGATGTTGGAAGGGCAGAAAGAGAAGATAATAAGTTCAAAACTTGATGCTGATGCACTTGCACAGATCCTTTTCGGCGTGGTTCAGTCACTTTCCATACAGCTTAACATCAATCCAAAGATCGACATAAACGCCTACAAGGAAACAGTCATTGAGGTGCTGCTTGACGGGATGAGAGCTGAAGGCAAAGGTTCCTCGCGGAATGAAAATAAAGTCAATGAGGTATTATAGGTATGAGGACCGTCAGTTTTTTTTGGATATTTATACAAAACGAAGGTTCGCTTTTAATAGAGGAGGGCTTATAAATGGGACTGTTTAATTTCAAAAAAATCGGGTTTTTCAAGGATATTCCGGATTGGGTACATAGACGCAAATACCAAGTCTGGGCAATCTTCATTTTGCTGACCATTATGATTGCTCCCGGGGTTGGAAGGTTCCAGCTTGATCTTTCGGATGAAGCATTTCTTCAGGGGAAGGACAATGTGCGGATAGCATATGACCGCTTTCGCTCCCAGTTCGGCGGTGACGAGTCGATCTACTTCGTATACAGGGCAAAGGATGGCGACGTCTTCTCCGACAGATCGCTTAAGGCGTTGTACGGTATTCAGGAAGAACTCCTCGGATACCGCATGAAATTACAACCAGGGGAGAGGTCGCCGCTTGATCATATTGTCGATGTCACCACGATTTTAAACGTCAGCTATCTGGAGGCTTCTGAAACAGCCCTGGTTTCAAGACCTTTTATCGGAAACAATTTCCCGGCGAATGAGGAAGAGCGGAATAAACTGAGGGAGAGTGCGTTGAACCATCCCGACTATCCGAAGGTCTATATTTCGGAAGACGGCAAGTATGGCGGCATACTTATTCGCACCGATTTCAAGACAAACAAGGTTGGAGATGTTTCCGAAGAAAAACTTCTGGATATGGATGAACCTGGAGATTTCGATGTAACCGAACAAGTGGGGGCCGTTTCAACGTCCGCTGAGACCGTTTCAGAATTTGAATTTGTGGAGATGGAGGATTATGTCAACCTGACCCACGCTATTTATAGCATAACTGATAAACCGGAATACATGGATGCCTTGGAGTACTTCCCAGTAGGGAGGCCAATTTTCGATACATTCATTTTCGACCACTTTGTACCACAGGTAAATGCTGTCATGATAGCCACTACATTGATGATAATGGCAATGCTTTGGATACTGTTCCGCTCGCTGGCGGCTGTTGTTTGGCCTATCGTGATCGTCATGATATCGGCCTTATTGACAGTTGCGGTTCTAGGATGGTTTGATCTGCGGATGAACATGATGGTAAACATCATTATTCTTCTTGTTTTCGTAGTCGGTGTGGCCGATTCGGTTCACATCCTATCTGGCTATATTCTGTTCCGAAAGAAAGGCGAGGACCACCGCACTGCGCTTCGGTCTACGTACGAAAAATCCGGGCCTGCCGTGATGCTCACAAGCGTAACAACCTCACTTGGTATGCTCGCATTGCTGATCGTTCCAATAGTACCGCTGAAGATATTCGGCTTCGCGGCGGCGGTAGGCGTGCTATTCGCTTTCGTGATTACTCTTTTCATGCTTCCTCTCATGCTTGATATATGGAATCCATATACATGGAAAACCAATATTGACGCATCGGAACCGCGACATCATTTTGTGCAGAAGGTATTGAGAAAAACGGAACACTGGAGTCATTCAAAACCGTATGTCAACATCGCGATCTTCACCGCAGTAACAATCGTATTGATATTCGGGACATTGAAGGTTGAGGTAGATTCGAATATTATCAAACTCTTTCCAAAGGATTCATCCGTTAGTCGGGCTTATAATCTTGTAGATACCAAAATGGGGGGTTCGCAGAATCTTGAAATAATGATCGAGGCCCGACAGCCGGGCGCTTTGCGCGAGCCCGACATCCTAAACGCGATGGAAAGTGTTCAAAACTATCTTGAGAACGATATTGACCCGGTAGTCACAACTCGTTCGCTTGTAAATATCGTAAAGGAGTCGAACAAGGCCCTGAACGGCGGTCGCGATGAGGAGTACGCGATACCGCAGGATCCGGCTTTGTTGAAACAGACGATATTCCTGTTTGATAATACCAATCCCGCGGACAGGCGAAAAGTGGTGTCGGACGACTACAGCCAGGGGCATATCTCTGCCACTATCATAAACTTGGGGTCAAAATATTTCGCCGGTATGCTGGATGACATTCACGCTGAGGTTGACAAAACCTTTGATCCGTTAAAAACACGGTATCCGGGGCTTGAGGTTACCGTCACAGGCGGGCTGACAATGATTGCGACCATAGTCAACTACATTGCCTGGTCGCAAATATACGGATTCGGTCTGGCGCTGACGGCGATATCCATAATCCTCTTCTTTACATTCGGTTCGATACGCATCGGCCTGATAGCGCTCTTTCCAAATCTTTTCCCGATATTCGTCGTTTTCGGGATGATGGGGTATATGCGAATCCCCTGCGATACCGACATTCTTATAGTCGCTCCGCTGATGATAGGGATAGTCGTTGACGATACGATTCATTTTCTGACACACTACAGGCTCTCACTCCAAAAAGGGGGGGATATCAACAGCGCAATAATTTCCACGTTCCGCGAAGTGGGACAGGCGATAGTATTTACAACGTTGATACTGGCCGGAGCATTTCTCTGCTTCCTCGGCCTGGATCATAATGGGCTGAAGAATTTCGGAATTCTTTCCGCGGCTGCGATAACAACCGCGCTATTGGCGGATCTGTTTTTGCTTCCGGCTCTGCTAAGTGTAACGAATGCAGGGATGATCAAGGAAATTAAAGGTGATCAATTGGCAACCGAAACCGTTTACCAGGGAGAAGTATCATGAAAAAAATCGTATTTACACTCTTGATGGCGGCTTTCTCATATGGCACCTCTTATGGCGGGGATGCAAAAGAGATAATGCAGAAGGTGCTTGATCGCGAGAATGGAAATTCCCAGTACAGCGTGCAGACGGTTTCCACATGTAGATATGAAGTAAAAAAGAAAACCATAGCATGTGCCGAGACCCCGCGGACAAAGGTCGTCGAAACGATCCGG
The DNA here is from genome assembly GCA_029881495.1 of Nitrospinota bacterium. Lineage (NCBI taxonomy): Bacteria > Pseudomonadati > Nitrospinota > Nitrospinota bacterium. Next base: position 94,102 of record JAOUMJ010000007.1, read on the forward strand.
AAGGATTACGGCCCTAAAGGGAAGGATATTAAAAGCGTCAGCCTGATTTTGGAGCCTTCATCCGAAAGAGGTATAGGATTTCTTCAATATGATTATGAAGACCAGGAGAAGGAATCCGATCAGTGGATGTATCTTTCCGCTCTGGGCAAGGTAAAGCGGGTAGTTTCGGGACGGAGCGATGAGCCGAAAACCGGCACCCTTTTCGGATCGGAAATTTCCTATGAAGATGTGGAAGTGAAGCATATCGATGATTTCATTTACACACTCCTGATAGAGGAGAAGTACGATGGCAGGGAATGCTGGGTAATTGAGTCGGTTCCAACTCCGAAGCACGCCAGGAAAAGCAATTACAGCAAGACCGTTCAATGGATAGACAAGGAGCGCCTGGTGGTGTACCGCGCGATCATGTACGATCGCCACGGAAAACCTGCAAAGCAGATGACCCAGAGCGATTATGTTTTGAAGGATGGAGTATGGATCGCGAAGAAAATGAATATCAACAATGTTCAGAGCAGAAGAATTTCAACTTTGAAACTGGATGATGTGGCCATCAATATTGCGGTAGATGATTCGCTCTTTACGGAACGTACGCTGACCGACGATTCCTTCCGCGAGGGGAACATGCGGGATATCCGCGTGGCAAAAAAATAGCCATAAAGGGAAGAGAGGCAAGCCATGCGTTATTCAGCGGTTGCGCTTTTGATGATGCTCGGATGGCTGGTTCCATACACGGCGCCAGCCGGTGCGGAAGGGAACACCGATTTCGAAACATTCGAACTTGGCGAGGATTTCGAGATTGATGAAACATCCACGGAGCCTTTATTAAGTAAAGATTTAAGATTTACCATCTCCGCCGGTGGGGGGATGCCTCCGCAAGGATCGGCCTCCGAGGGCTCCTACCGGTTTGACCTTCGCACACAGTGGGGGCGTTATTTCGATAATGGACTCTTTTTTTCCCTCGACGCCAAGGGGGTGATCGGAAATTCCGAGTCACGGTTCATCGACAATAGGGATGTCGCCGCAGGTTCATTAAGATTGCGCGACCTCTATATTCAAAAGGGGGCGGATTGCTGGAGTTTGAAAGCCGGATACCAGGTGATCGTTTGGGGAGAGCTGGACATGGTCCAAATCACAGACGTTGTAACTCCATGGGACTACTCGGAGTTTGCATTCACAGCCCCGGAGGATGCGAGGGTAGGGCAGGCAATAGTCCTTTATGAGTTTTACAAGGCGCTTGGAGGGACAGCGGGCATTTTTATAAATCCCATCCCTCTTACGAACCGATATCCGGGCGGGGATGCGAGAAATCTTTTCGCGAAGTCTTTTGGCTCAACAAGTTTTATCCTCGAGGAGAATAAACCGGGATCATTTGGTAACAATGCCGAGTTCGGTTTTAAATGGAAAAAGAATGCTGGAATTATGGACCTGTCCTTTATGGGGGCTTCGCTTTATGCGGATGACGCCGTCTATACGTTCAAGGGGACTGCACCAGAACCGGTTTTTACATCCGAATATCCAAAATTTGTTGTTGGTGGCGCCGCCGTGAACATAAGGGCGGAAAACCTGCTTTGGAAGGTGGAAGTGGCGCACAAGGAGCGGGAGGGAGTTCCATCCGGCAGTGAGAAGATCGTTTCGGATGAAGCAGGGCTTGGGGTAGATGTGAACATCAGGGATATATACTCGCTTGTTTTTGAAACTTCGGTAAGACAAGGGAGCGATGGAGATACCTCCATATATGCCGCAAGAGGGTCAAGATCGTTTCGTAATGAAACGCTTAACGCCGTCATATTTTTAAGTTATGATACTAATAGCGAGTATCTCGTAAAGGCACTCTATTTCAGGTATTCTGTCAGCGATAATATCTCCGCGGAATTTAGCGGTACTGTCATGGATGTCGGCAAGGAGGATTCACCAATGAAATTTGTCGATAGCATGGATGTGGTTACTCTCAGGGTAAACTACTACTTTTAAAGCACAGAAGCCGGCTATATTTGGGCCAGCCACAGGTGTGCGTTCAAACCATGCAGCATTGGGAAAATGATATTTTTTTCAGTTGCGGTTTTCAAAAAGGAGGAGAGATGACGATTGAGTGGAAAGAAGAATTCAGCGTCGGCGTGGAGAAGTTCGACGAGCATCACAGGAAACTGCTAAGCATTATTAATTCGCTCATGGATTCGGCAAACGCGGGAAAAGGTGGAGATACTTCCGTGGTCAGCATCCTTAAAGAGCTGTATGAATACTCCAAGTATCATTTCAGCGAGGAAGAAAAAGAGCTTGAATCGCGAGGGTACGCAAACCTGGAAAAACAAAAAGAGGAACATGCGCGATTTGGCAAGCAGATACATGAATACAGCTCGATGTTTTTGGCCGATTCGGAACCGAAAGTATCGGAGGTTGCGGACTTCCTTTCAAACTGGATGCTCAACCATATTCTTGAGGAAGACCGGAGATACATGACCGTTTTCAAGTAAATATAGCTGTAATAACAATAGGTTATCTGGTTATATGAGTAGCTGGAGTTTTTGGGAACCTCTTTTTCTTGCCCACAAATTTTAAAATCTGTATACTTTCCCGATGCAATTCAAACATCTTTTTCAGATATTGTTTTTTGTTTTATCAGTCTCCAGCCTTCCAGTCTCCGTTCACGCGGAGGATGACCCACCGCAGAGGGAATACGAGAAGTTTCTTGATCTCGAAAAGTACAAATATGATGTTATTCTTCTCGATTTTTGGGCGTCGTGGTGCGATCCATGCGTTAGATCGTTCCCATGGATGAGCGAAATGGAAGAGCAGTACGGCCCAAAAGGCTTCAGGGTTGTAACCGTGAATCTTGACAAAAAAAAGGATGCTGTAGACCGGTTTATGGCGAAGTTCCCTTGGATCAAATTTCCGGTAATTCTTGATCCAAACGGGAAACTTGCGAACAAGTGGAAGCTTCAGGCTATGCCGACGTCCTACCTGATCGACAGGGAGGGGAAAGTAAGGTATGTTCACAAGGGATTTTTTCTGGAACAGTTATCGACTTACGAAGCGCACATAAAAGAGCTGGTTGGAGAGTCTCCCTCCGGCAATTCTGCAAAATAATATTTGAAGGAACTGGCAACAATGGGTAAAACACGTTCACAAAAGGTCATTTCATTTATGCTGTTCACGATTCTGCTGTTTTCGTCGGGATGCGCGTCGATAGGCGTACAGGTTTGGGACAGGGATCTCCTGGCAGAAGAGTCGATGAAATTCGATTCCACCCCGATCCAGACTGCGCTTGAGGAACATATATATTTCAGCAAGGAAGCATCAAGCGGCGGACGCGGTCTTGGCGGAGGCGGATGCGGATGCAACTGAAAAAGAAAGGGCCGATACGCGCCGCGCTCGCAACGGCTACCTGCACACTGCTCGGGGTGACGTCCATCGCTTCTGCCGCCACAAATCTGGACGGATGGCAGCTAGATGGAGCGTTTCTCCTCTACACTGAAGCAAATCGGATCACTGTCGTTGAGCCGGTAATAAACGGAAAGAAGGATTTTGGAGGCGACAGGTTCCTGAACCTGAGGCTTATGCTTGACGCCGTGAGCGGTGCTTCTCCCAATGGAGCGTCACCCTCCGACCAGCCGCAGACATTCACAAGCCCGTCGGGGGTAATGACCTACACGGTAAATGAGGGTGATGCGCCGGTACACCCCCACTTTAAGGATACCCGCCTTGCGCTTAGCGCCGCCTGGGATCAGCCGATCACGAGAATAACAAAAGGGAACATCGGCCTGAACTTCTCGAAAGAGAACGATTTCCAGTCACTCGGAACAGGCGTTGGAATAGCTCAGGATCTGTTCAGCAGGAACACTACCCTAACTCTGTCGATATCGACCGAAGCGAACACGATAAATCCCACCGGAGGGATACCAACCCACATGACTAATATGATCCCACCTGGACAGGTGGCATCGTTTGAAGCGCAACAATCCCGGGACGTTCAGGACGGGCTTATAGGGCTAACCCAGATTATTAGCCGCCACGCCATCATGCAGCTTAATTACTCATATGGCAAAACAAACGGCTACCAGAATGATCCATACAAGCTTATAAGTATCGTCGATAGAACTACCGGAAAACCTATCAGGTATGTTTATGAGAACCGGCCCGAATTACGGATCCGGGAGAGCCTCCTTTGGCAGGGGCGATACCACTTTGCCACAAATGTTGCGGGTCTGGCGTACAGGTACTACTGGGATGACTGGGGGGTCGTATCAAATACGGTGGATATCACATACCAGATCATGTTCGGCGAAAAGGATTTCATCGAACCGCATATAAGGCTTTACCATCAGTCGGCGACCAATTTTTACCGGCACAGCCTCGTTTATGAATCTGATGCGAGCCGGTATCCTGAATTTGCGAGCGCGGATTACCGCCTTGGCGATATGGACGGGATCACCGTCGGCGTGAAATTCAATACCGACATGTTTCTTAAAAAGGATGCAAGCATAAGGCTTGAATATTACAGGCAGTCGGGCAACAGCCATCCAGCCGACGCGATCGGAGTGCAGAAGGATATGGACATGTTCCCGACTATCCACGCGTTCATTGTTCAAATACTAGTGACCTATTGAAGAGCAAACCAAAGCGCAAAAAGAAATACATACCTCGAAGCAGACCAAACCGCCCCGCAGGGGCGGAACCTGCCGTTACTCTTGCGAAAGCCGATAGCTATTTCATAGGGCGTTTCAGCGCCATGGCGAGTCCGTGCGAAATACTAATGGAGACCGATGACGCGAAGCTCGCCATGAAACTCCTTCGCATAGCCGCCCGCGAGGCCTTCCGCATTGAAAGGAAATACAGCCGCTACGTGAGCGGGAATATCATCGACAAGATCAACAACGCCAACGGGGAAAGGGTAAAGGTAGACGACGAGACCGCTCTCCTTATCGATTTTGCAAACAGCTGTTTTGAACTCAGCGAGGGCTTATTCGATGTAACCTCCGGCGTGTTAAGGAAGGCCTGGAAATTCGACGGAAGCAGCAACCTTCCGGAGCAGGTGCTGATAGACAGCATTCTGCCCAATGTCGGCTGGGGGAAGGTGACGTGGGAGAAGCCTTACTTCAGTATGCCCGCCGGGATGGAGCTTGATTTTGGCGGCATTGGAAAGGAGTACGCGGTAGACAGAACGGTTCTCCTCCTGCGTGAAGCAAAAAAAATCGCGTTACTGGTGAATTTCGGCGGGGATATCTATACCGGCGGGGAGAAGAGGGACGGCAAGCCGTGGCTGGTTGGTATAGAGGATCCTTCCGGGGGGGAGAAGGCATCAAAGGTGCTTGAGATAACCAACGGCGCGCTCGCTACAAGCGGCGATACAAAAAGATATCTTTTGAAGGACGGCAAGAGACTTGGGCATATACTGAATCCTTTAACCGGCTGGCCCGTGGAGGACGCCCCCTCCTCAGTGACCGTAGCGGATGATACATGCACAAATGCGGGGATACTGGCGACGCTTGCCATGCTGCATGGCGCGAACGCGGAGGAGTTCCTTGAGGAGCAGGGGGTGCGCTTCTGGTGCGTACGGTAAGCGTGGCGGGACTCAAGTACCTGATTTTCGGATATCCATTCCCCTGTTATATAATCAGAATATTAAGCATTAATAATCATTATTGAAAGGATTTGTATGGGGGCGCGAATTTCGTTTTTCACAATTCTGTTGCTACTGAATCTGTCCATGTCCGCTTTTGCGGGGAAATTGCTCACTGCCGGCCCTGTGGTCGACGGTGGAAGCGGGAACAACCTTGGCCTTATAGGGATCGGGATATACCATTTCTCGAAGGAATCCCCCACTAGTTTTTATGTTAACTCGTTTTTCCTAACTGGGGATCGTTCAGCCGATAACGAAGTACAAACCGAGGATGAAATGCGCGGGATTTATTATAGAAACTACATGTTGAATATTGGCGCGACCCGAAGCATATTCAGTTGGTTTGGGGCATACGCCGGGGTTGGTCTCGGTTTGAAGAAGGCATACGAAGGGTGGGATACATCCGGAAGGCCCTCTACAGGAAGCTGGCTGTCAAGCGCGCTAAGTAGCGGAGGAAACGGAACGGATCCCGATTTCTACAAACCGAAAACTTCGAGCGATCAATGGGGGTTGAACGTAAACGCCGGTATCCAGATACTGCTACCTAAAGTATCGCTGGATGTGGGGTACAACACTCTCACGGGGAACAGTTACGTCGGATTCGGGATGGTAGTCGAGATGCCGTAACGGGCCATGTCGGCATAATCAGGAGCAGTAGACGGAGTTCGGACCGAGTATAGTTTCTATTTCGTCCAGGAATTTGTCGTCCGCGGTCACTCCATATTTGTCGGAGGCGTTAACGAATACCCTCTTTTTATCCGGGAAGGTGAAGTGGAGGGTGAGGGTGCTTTTTCCCCTGTGTTTTTTCGCGACGGAGCGTATCTCCTCCAGCAGTTTTTCTTCCAGGCCCACCATATTGATCTTCAGGTGAATTGTGTTTGTGAACTTGGTTTTTGCCTCCTTGAGCGAGATGATTTCACTCGCGATCATCTTGGTTTCATTTTCGCCGGCGTCGAGCTGGCCGACAAGGAAAACAGGATCGTTGCTCTCCAGAAGCGAGTGGGATTTCTCAAGGAGTTCGGGCCAGATGATAACGCTAATCGAGCCTGTAAGATCCTCAAGCGTGACATAGGCCATCAGCTTTTTCTTTTTCGTAAGCTGGGTTCGAAGCGAGCTGACTACTCCACAGAGCCTTACTTCACGTTTGCTAGGCGTGTCGGCGAGGTCGGTTACAAAATGGGTGGCGAGGTGTTTGATATCCTTCTGGAAAGGTTCCAGCGGATGTCCGGTTATGTAAAAGCCGACCATCTCCTTTTCGTAGGATAGCTTGTCACGTTCCGGCCATGGATTTTTATCGGGTACAAGCCGAAGGGTCTCTTCCTGTTCGGTTTCCAATTGGTCGAACATGCTTTTTTGTCCGCTTGTTTTATCGTTTCTAGCTTTTGCTGATTCATCGAAAAGATTGTCGATAGCTTCAAAAATTGCCGCCCGGTTTGGGTGGAGACTGTCAAACGCCCCGCATTTAACCAGAGATTCAAAAGCCCTTTTGTTGATCAGTTTTGTGTCTACCGCTTTTGCGAAGTCGACTACCGTCTTGAAATGACCGTTCTCATTTCTGGCGCGAATTATTTCCCGTACCGCGCCGAGGCCGACGTTCTTTATTCCTGCCATGCAGAAGATGATGTCGTTTCCGTCAACGTAGTAGTATTCACCGCTAAGGTTCACGTCGGGAGGCCTTATATCGATCCCCATATCCTTGCATTCGTTCCTGTAAAGAACCACCTTCGCGGTGTTGTCCATTTCGCTTGTGAGCATGGAGGACATGAACTCGTGCGGATAGTGCGCTTTGAGGTAGGCTGTCTGGTAACTTAGGAGGGCATACGCGGCGGAGTGTGATTTGTTGAAACCGTATTCGGCGAATTTATACATCAAGTCGAAAACTTCACCCGCCTTCTTTTCGTTGATCTTCGCCTTTTTCGCCCCTTCCATGAATTTTTCGCGCATGTTTTCCATAACGTCCATCTTCTTTTTCCCCATCGCCTTGCGAAGAGTATCGGCTTCTCCCATCGTAAAACCTGCCAGGACGTTAGCCAGTTTCATGACCTGTTCCTGGTATACGATTACGCCGTAGGTTTCCGCCAGCGCTTCGGTCATTTGCGGAAGTATATTTTCGGTCTTTTCAGTGCCATGCTTTCGCCTGATGAATGAATCTATCATACCGCTTCCGATAGGGCCTGGCCGGTAGAGAGCTACCAGGGCTATTATGTCGGTAAAGTTCTCAGGTTTCAGTTTTCGAAGTATATCCCTCATGCCGGACGATTCTAGCTGGAATATGCCGAGTGTTTTAGCTTCCGAAAGGAGTTTGAAAGTCTTTTTGTCGTCCATCGGGATCGACTTGATGGAAAATGCGGGATCCTTTTTAGATTTGATCTTCTTTTCCGTCCAGTCGATGACCGTTAGTGTGCGGAGTCCGAGAAAGTCCATTTTCAGGAGGCCGAGGTCTTCGCAGTTGTTCATCGGGTACTGCGTGACTACGTCCCCCTTGTTTGTGCGGTAAAGGGGGAGGTACTCTGTAAGCTCCGAAGGGGCGATAACCACGCCAGCCGCGTGGGTCGATGCGTGGCGCGACACACCTTCAAGCACTTCAGCCGTTTCCATCAGTTCCTTTACGCGGGGATCTTTCTTGATGAGGTCGGCGAGCCTCGGTTCGGTCTTTATCGCCTCCTTGATAGTGATGTTCAGGGTTTCCGGTATCAGCTTTGCTATCCGGTCGACATCTGAATACCCCATATCCATTACACGTCCGACATCGCGAAGTACGGCCCTTGCTTTCATCGTTCCAAACGTGATTATCTGCGCTACGCTCTTTTCGCCGTATTTGTCCGAGACATACTTGATTACCTCATCGCGCCTCTCCATGCAGAAATCTATATCGATATCCGGCATTGAGATACGTTCCGGGTTCAGGAACCGCTCGAAGAGAAGACCGTATTTTATCGGGTCGATGTCGGTTATGGAGAGGGAGTAGGCCACGAGGCTTCCAGCGGCGGAACCGCGGCCCGGGCCAACAGGAATTTTGTTTTTAAATGCGAACTGTATGAAGTCCCATGTTATCAGGAAGTATCCTGCGAAATTCATGTTGTTTATAACGCCAAGCTCCAGTTTTAGTCTCTCCCTGTACATCTGAACGGTTTTTTCATCCAGTTTCCCCTCCTTTTTCTCCTTCTCATGGAGGCGTATCTCCAGGTTATGGCTCACGAGATCGTCGAGGTATTTCTGCGGAGAGGAGTAGTCGGAAGGTACCGTGTACTCCGGGAGGTGGTATTGGCCCAGGTGAAGGTCGAGGTTGCATCTTTCGGCAACTTCCCTGGTATTCGTAATCGCTTCCGGTATCCATGCGAAAAGTTTCCTCATCTCTTCGGCAGACTTGAAATAGAACTCCTGTGAGGAGAAGCGCATCCTTTTTTCATCGCTGAGGATTTTTCCCGTGCCTATGCATAGGAGGGCGTCGTGCGCGTGAGAGTGCTCCTTTTGCAGGTAATGGGCGTCGTTGGTGGCGACTACTTTTGTTCCGATCTTTTTAGCCAGCTCGACTATCTGAGGATTGACCATCTTCTGTTCAGGTATGCCGTGATCCTGGATCTCAAGGTAATACCTGTCGCCGAAAAGCTCCTTATAGAATCCGGCGGCTTTTTCCGCCTCCTCCTGCTTGTTGGAAAGGAGTTTGCGGGCTACTTCCCCCTTGAGGCATGCCGACATTGCGATAAGTCCCTGGTTATGCTGTGCGAGGAGTTCCTTGTCGATACGCGGTTTATAGTAGAATCCTTCGGTATATCCGGCCGATGAGAGCTTGCAGAGGTTTTTATATCCTTCCAGATTCTTTACAAGGAGTATCAGGTGATGGGAGATGTCGTCATCCGGATTTTCATTTGACGTCTTGTCGTGCCTGCTTCCAGACGCAACGTATACTTCACAGCCTATTATCGGCTTTACCGGGCTTTTGAACCCTTTCTGGTAGAAATCGATCGCGCCGAAAAGGTTGCCGTGGTCGGTGACCGCCACGGCAGGCATGTTGAACTCTTCCGCTTTTTTTAGTAAGTCGGGAAACTGTATAGCGCCGTCCAGGAGTGAGTATTCTGAATGGAGATGGAGGTGGACGAAATCCTCATGAGCCATTTCCGCTCCTCAGCTATAGCACCGGGAGGTCATCATCCAGGTCTTCAATTTCATCGTCTGCCACCAGTTCCGTATCGTCATCCGTATCCACAATGTCATCCGCCTCGACCTCAACGGGGACGTATGCTTTTGTCTTGGCGCGTGAGGATGAGCCCCTGACAGGAGCCTTTGACGGGTCGGCGTTGCATTTAGGACACTTCGGTTCAGGTTTGTTCAAGTCGTAGAATCGTACTCCACACTTGTGACAGGTATAGCGTTTACCCCATTTAGGATCTACCATTTATGAGCCTCCAAATTATTCCCATTCTATTGTTCCCGGCGGTTTAGAGGATATATCATAAACCACCCGATTTACACCATTAACTTCATTAATAATCCGGTTGGATATTTTGGCCAAAAGATCCCCCGGAAGGCGCACCCAGTCGGCTGTCATTGCGTCCTTGCTGTTCACCGCCCGGACGGCTATCGCATTGTCATAGGTACGTTCGTCACCCATTACCCCTACCGATTTTACCGGGAGGAGCACTGCGAAAGACTGCCATATTTCCCTGTACAGGCCGGCTTTCTTGATCTCATCCACGACGATTTCATCGGCGTTCCTTAGTATCTCAAGCCTCTCCTTCGTAACGGCCCCGATTATCCTGATTGCAAGACCGGGACCGGGAAAAGGCTGTCTGTGTATAAGGGTTTCGCTGATCTTCATCTCCAGGCCGAGGGTTCTCACCTCATCCTTGAAGAGTTCGCGGAACGGCTCCAGGAGCTTCATTCTCATGACCTTCGGTAGTCCCCCTACATTATGATGGCTTTTGATCACTGCCGACGGCCCTCTGAAGGAAACCGATTCGATCACATCCGGGTATAACGTGCCCTGCGCGAGGAAGTTCACGTTCTTTCCTATTTTTTTGGCTTCCTCGCGGAAGACGTTGATGAACTGTCTTCCGATTATCTTTCTCTTCTTCTCGGGATCCGTGACTTTTGATAGAGGCTTGAGGAAAACATCGGAGGCATCCTTGAATTTAACCTTTATATGAAGCTCTTCCTTGAATGTTTTAAGTACCTTTTTCGCCTCGTCTTTTCTAAGGAGGCCGTTGTCTATGAACAGACAAGTGAGCTGATCCCCGATCGCCTTGTGAATTATCGCCGCGGCGACAGTGGAGTCGACTCCGCCTGAAATCCCAAGGAGAACCTTGTCCTTGCCGACTATCTCCTTTATGCGTTCGACTTCATAGACGAGGAACGATCTCATGCTCCAGTTGCACGCGCAGCCGCAGATATCCTTCACGAAGTTCTGGAGTATTGTTTTTCCGTTTGGGGTATGCACAACCTCCGGATGGAACTGAAGGGTGAAAACACCCTTCCCGTTTTTCATCGCCGCCACGGGGGAGTTGTCCGTGTGCGCGATGGAGGTGAAGCCGTTCGGTATTTTTACAATGCGATCGCCGTGGGACATCCAGACCTGTTCGCTGTCGGCCAGCCCGCGGAACAAGTCGGACTTGTCGTCGATCTTCAGCATAGCATGGCCGTATTCGCGCGTCTTTGATAGCTCCACCGTTCCGCCGAGTGTTTTTGTGATTATCTGCATCCCGTAGCAGATGCCGAGAATCGGGAGCCCGGCGTCAAGCACCCCTTTCGGGATTTTCGGCGCCGTGCGCTGATGCACGGAGAATGGGGAGCCGGAAAGTATTATCCCTTTCGGATTGAATTCACGGATCTTGGAAGTTGGGGCATTGCAGGGAAAAATTTCGCAATAGACGCCGATCTCCCTTACGCGCCTCGCGATAAGCTGTGTATATTGCGAACCGAAGTCAAGTATCAGGATCTTTTCCTGATGTACGACGTCATCCATCAGTTACTCAATTCCGTAATTGGGAGCTTCCTTGGTAATGTCAACGTCATGGACATGGCTTTCCTTCAGCCCCGCGTTGGTTATCCTGATAAATGTGGATTTCTCCTGCAGTTCCCGTATTGTGGCGGTTCCGCAATAGCCCATCCCGGAGCGGAGCCCGCCAAGGAGCTGGAACACGACCTGGGAGACTGCCCCCTTGTACGGTATTCTCGCTTCGACCCCTTCCGGCACGAGCTTGTTGCTGGTAGCGCCCGCTTCCTGGAAATACCTGTCTGAACTCCCTTCCTGCATCGCTCCGATGGACCCCATCCCCCTGTACTCCTTGTAGGTTCTGCCGTGATAGAGGATCTTCTCTCCCGGGCTCTCCTCAGTGCCGGCAAAAAGGGAGCCTATCATCACAGATGATGCACCGGCGGCGATCGCCTTTACGACATCGCCTGAATACTTGATCCCGCCGTCGGAAATGACAGGAACTCCGTCCTTTTTCGCTTCCCCGGCACAGTGAGCGACAGCGGAGATCTGGGGAACACCAACGCCTGAGATTATCCTTGTGGTGCAGATGGAGCCCGGGCCGATACCGACCTTGACCGCGTCGACCCCAGCGTCTATTAGCGCTCTGGTCGCCTTGGCAGTGGCGATATTTCCGGCAATAAGGGAGATGGCAGGGTGTTTCTTTTTTATTTCATCGACGGTCCTCAGCACACCTTCGGAATGTCCGTGCGCGGTGTCGATAACAATTACGTCTACGCCGGATTTTACGATGGCATCGGCGCGGTCGAACCGGTCGTCGCCTGTTCCGAGGGCGCCTCCGACAAGGAGCTGACCCCTCTCATCCTTAAGGGCATCCGGGTATGTGATCGATTTTTCGATATCCTTAACGGTGATCAATCCCACGAGCTTCCCTTTTTTATCGACGACGAGGAGCTTCTCCTTGCGGTGTTTCTGCAAAAGCTCCTTAGCCTTGTCCATAGAGATGCCGACTTCAGCCGTTACAAGGTCTTCCTTGGTCATAAGGTCGTCGATGAGGAGTTTCATGTTCGTTACAAACCTAAGGTCGCGGTTTGAGAGGATACCTACCAGCTTGTCCCCTTCGGTAATAGGGATCCCGGAAATGTTGTATTTGTTCATAACCTCAAGCGCTTCTTTGATGGTCTGTTTGCGCGTGAGGGTTATCGGGTCGGCTATCATACCGGAACTGTACCTCTTTACCTTTTCGATCTCAGCCGCTTGAAGGTCGATAGGGAGGTTTCGGTGTATTATCCCGATGCCCCCCTCCTGGGCGAGAGCTATTGCCAGGGTGGAGGTGGTCACCGTATCCATCGGAGCAGATATCAGAGGGACGTTCAGTTTTACCGTTTTTGTGAGATTCGTCTTTAGTTCGACATCCCTTGGAAGCACTTTGGAGTGATCCGGAAGGAGCATAACATCGTCGAACGTAAGATATAAATCGAGAGGAAGTTTTAACATTTTGTAATCATTCCAAATAACCGTTGAAAGAGCCATTACCGACCGATAATTTGCCGGGCGTACCTTCGTTTAATAGGGGTGGATAGTATCACAAAGCCGCTGGCAGGTTAAGGGAAAAATTATGCGTAAAGCGACGGATTTGAGCGAATAAGTATGTTGTTAAAAATCAAGTAGTTATCTTGTGGCATTCAGCGGTTGCAAAGTTGAAAATTAGTTTAAAGAGTAACCAGAAATTTCCTTGAATATTTCGCCAAGGTTTTTATTATTTGCAGGGTTTGTATAGATTTTTCCCTGCGACTGTTCGTTTATCCACGCGATTGAAATGGAATCGTCCCCAACACGGGTATATATGTTGGCATAATCCATATCCGAAGAGTAAACAATCGTGATTTGGGAAAGCATAAAGCCGAAATCAAGAAGCCTTTCAATAATGGTTTTCAGATTATCCGTGTGAACGGCGACTATTACAGCCTTTAATTCCCTTTTTTCATAGGGGTAGATCTTGAATTCCCTGATCTCGCGAAACATGTTGCCGAGCAGATCGTTTGTCCCATCGCCGAAAAGCTCCCCCCTGGCTTTGTAAAGGATGTTGATGGCCGACCTCTCGAATGATGAGAAGAAGGTGCTGTCAAGCGGATAGATATGCCCTAGATAGGTAAACCGTCCGGGGTATGAGATTACCAGACCTGTGCAGGTGCTTATGCCTAAGGTCGAAAGAGCTTCCCCCTTTTTCCCGCTGGCATATTCATTGATATCGACCTTTATGAGGTTTTCGGTTATTTCCTTGATACCCGAACCGTCGTCGTACCCGATTGAGAGCTTTTTATACATCCGGTTGATAAAATATTCCATATTTTCCCTGAAGTGTTTTGTTATCACTTCATCTTCATCCACTTCGGAGACGATTATCCAGTTGTTCCCCATGAAGCTGAATTTTTCAAAAGAGCTGAACACGCGCACTCCCCTGTAATCTTCCGAGATTATTTCACCTTCATTTTTCCCAATGGCTTTTTTAAGCGATTCCGTATCAACATTGAAATTCATAATTGTATTTGTAGGGAAAAAGCGGGATTGAGAGAGCATTAAATTTTCTTCATTCACGAGGTATATTTCGCCGGTATTGCCGAGTTCGCCGGTCGTTATGACATCGGTGAGAAGCGCGTTTATGGTGTTGATCGAATATTGGAAAGCGATCCATCCGGCAAGCTCTCCCTTCTCCTTTACCGGATTGATTATGAAGGAGGCTGCTTCTTTTGACGGGGCATAATAGTCGTAATCCACAAATCGGACATAGGGGTCGGATTTCAGCAGCGTTGATATACGCGATTTTGCCAGATCCCCTTCGAATATATTTTTCCGGTAATCGGCTTCCTTTCTAATCGTGCTGAAAATGAACCCGCTGCTGTCGATAAAGAGGATGTCGTAAAATTCATGGAGTTCCTTCACGTAATAATACTCAAGCGACGTTTCATCGGCGGAGTACAAAGGGTTGGCGCTTATCAGGCTCTTGTCGCTGGAGCGATGGCGGAAAAAATAGTCAACAACGATTTTGTCCTCTCCGGCCCTGGATGCTTTTTTGAATAGCCTCTCAAGGTGCGAGATTACGGTTTCCTTCTTTGCCGTACGCATGGAAGAGAGCTTTTTAAAGGTCGAGTTTTTAAGGTCGGCGTCAGGCTTTCCACTGCACGAGAGAGGGAGGAGCATAATAACAAGCGCCAGCGCGTATAACCGTTTCAAAAAGTGTTTCAGCATTATTTAAGAATTTCCAAATAAGATTAAACTGTTTGTCCCAACCGCCCAATATTAACATCAAGAGTGAAGGAAATGAATAATATACAGACTGATTTTCCAAAACAAGTGGATTTTCAAGGATTATCCGACTCAATTGGAGTTGAGGTTAAAAAAAGGGATAAAGTGGAGATATCAAAGTAAAATGGTATGGATGGAATCAGCGAAGGAACTTGACGAAAAGAGCATAGCGAAGTTCAGATCCGGGGAACAACGCGCGTTCGACGACCTTGTGAAGCGGTATGACGGCATGATCTACGGTTTTCTCTCCAGAATGTGCGGGAATACTGAAAAGGCAAAAGACATGGTGCAGGAGACATTCCTGACAGCATACCGCTATCTGGAAGGTTTTCGGGGTGACGCATCCTTCAAGACGTGGCTTTACAGAATAGCGTCCACATCATGCCTGAGAAGCAAGCGGAGGAAAAAAAATGAGCCGAGCTACCATCTGTCGCTTGATGATCTCCTGCCGGGTGAGGCGGAGAAGAAAGACGGGATAGCGCAAAGCTGGTATAACGCTCCTGCTGAAGAGCTTTTAAATAACGAATTGAAGGAGCAGATCAAGAAAAGCCTGCTGAACCTCCCCGAGAAGTACAGACTGGTTTTCGTATTAAGGGAGATGGAGGAGTTCAGCGCCGAAGAGACCGCAAGCACTCTTGATATTTCCGTCGCGGCGGTAAAATCGAGGCTCCATCGCGCACGCCTTTTCCTGCGAAAGGAACTCGCCGAGTATTACCTGAAAGGCGAGGTCAGCAAGTAGGGGGGAGATAGCTCTTCACTCAGACGAGGCGGATGGTTTCGACCGGGTTTACGCGTCCGGCGCGGAGGGCAGGGTAAAAGCCGGAGAGAAGCGTAGCAATCATTACCGCCGAAACAATCAATAGGAGGTTTTCGGGGAAGATACTTACGTACATGATCGGGTCAAATGCAACACCGGCGATCTCGGTATTCCCTTCGCCTACCATTGCGGTCATGTCCAAGCCGGTTGTATTCAAGTACCAGTAAGGCCATGCGGTAACAATAGCCGAAAAGATAAGACCGGAAATTCCTAGCCAGAAACTTTCCCACATGACGAGCCTGAAAAGTCCGCCGGGACTCATCCCGATAGCCATCAGTATCCCGAATTCGCGGAGGCGCTCCATCACGCTAATGAACAGGGTATTGAATATCCCTGCGGCGACGAGGATCATGATTATCATTTCAAAGAATTTTGAGCCTGAGACTTTCATTGTTATGAAGCCGGCTAGCTCCGGCTGTGTCTCGCTCCAGATGTGTACCGCGTTTTCCGGCTCAAAGCGGTGCTTGAGGCGGTTTCGCACCTTGTCGCTGTCACGCTGGTCGTTAATGAATATCGAGACGTTGGTACTCTCATCGCTAGAGTAGCCTAGTATCTTTCTCGCCGTATCAATCGGTAGTATGCAGAGGCCGAGGTCTACGCCGGGAGCGCCGGTTTTGATTATCCCCGACACCCTTGCAAGGCCGCTGGTTATGTCGCCGTTCTTGTCTGTCATGGTGTAGACAACTTTCTTCCCCATCTTCGCGCCGAGGTTTTTGGCAAGTACCGCGCCGAGAATGATCCCTTTGTCACGGGAGGTTGCGAACATTTCCCCCTCGGAGAAATCATCCATTAGGGCAAAGGTATTTGCGTCCTCCGTTTCCGGGTCGATGGCAATGAATCCGGCACCGTAACTCTCGCCGGCAGTCGCGAGCATGACGTTCCCGGTGATCCTGGTGACCACCTTTGAAACCTCCCTGTCTTCCATGGCAATCATGCTCTTTTCCTTTACGCCGGTCACTGTTCTGTTGAGCGTCGGCTTATCTAGATATTTCGGGTGCTGGATAGTCACATGTCCGCTGCCAAGCCGCGCGGCGAGGTCTATCATCCCCCCGTAGGTGGCGTCGCCAATACCTGTAAATATTATGGCGAGAAAAGTTCCAAAGGCGATAGCGGAGAGGGTAATCAATGTCCTCCTTTTGTGCCGCCAGAGGTTTCTCCATGCCATTATCGAGAGTTTCGCTTCATTCATCCTTCGCTCCTAATGGTATTGGATCGCCTTTATGGGATTTATGTACGCCGCCTTCAGGGCAGGGTAGCAGACGGCCATCCCAACGACAAAGATGAGCATGGAGACCGGGGTATATGTTGATTCCACGGAGATGACCGCGTACCAGACCGGATCCCACGCCAATCCCATCATTGCGATACCGGTATCTCCCCCCATGCTAATTCCATATTTGGAGAGGTACCAGAAGAGGGGAGCGCCGCCTATCAGCGCGGAGACGATTGCCAATCCTGTTTGGTATGCCGTTTCGAGAAAGATAAGCGCGACTACTCCTGTCGGTCCAAAGCCTAGCGCTTTCATTATCCCCAGCTCGCGAACGCGCTCAAAGACCGCCATCAGCATCGCGTTCAGTATCAGGATCCCGATAGCGATGTAGATGATGAATGACATCACCGCGATCATCCCCTGGGTTGAATCGAGCATCGAGGAGATAGTAGGCATGATCTCCCGCCAGGTTTTTACATCAGCATCCGGTGCAAGCGACCGAACCTTTATTGCGGCGGAGGAAAGGTCCAGTTCCGGCGGACGCCGGACTATCATCTGATGAGCCCCATCTGATATTGCCATAAGGTTTCGGAACGTGCCGCTTGTCATGAAAATGCCGGAACGATCGGCGGAATCGGATACCCCTTTCAGCACCCCCCGTACGCTGAAAATTTCGTTTGCCATACTGCCGTCCGAGGCCTGGCCGAGGACCACCAGTTTGTCACCAGTGGTGATATCAAGTGTGCGCGCCAGCCTTCTCCCCAGAACGACGCCGTTCCTGTCATCATCGTCGAGCCATTTCCCCGATATCAGCTGGGTGTAGATGAGGCTCACCTTCGCGTCGCGCTCAATATCTATTCCGATAAACATAACGCCGGAAGAGGTATCTCCAGCGGCGCCAAGACCGGCGGCAAGGAGCCGTTCAGTTGCCTTGAAGCCTGCGTCTTCCAGCTTTTTCCGAAGGCTGTCCGAATCAATTATCCGTTTGTAGATGGAGGGATTGTCGCGGTAATCCGGGGCAAAAATCTGGACGTCGCCGACCGCGTAGTCGAGGAGATTGCGCTCCATGTTGTCGAGATAGCCTTGAACAATCCCCTGATAGCATATTGTGACGATAAGGGCGAGGGTCATGGCGGCGATGGTGACAATTGTACGCCGCTTGTTTCGCCAGACGTTTCTCCAGGCCATTTTATATACGTTAATAGCAGACCTCCGCTTCAAAAGAACGGAACGAAATCGGGCGTGGAGCATTGGCTTGTTGCCTATTCCGTTCTCTCCCTATCATTATAATCCATCGGCTCCCAGGCGACGGACATAAAGTCACAGGAAGGGCAACATTATTATTTCGATTATGATCAATATTATGATGCCTAATTCGAGGAGATGACCCCGTTTGGTGGCGATGTCATTGTAAATTATTTTGTAGTAGTCGGTAAGGGCGTCCAGTTTTCCTTTAATGCTCTCCTCGAGTTCCCGACTGCGAAACAGAACCATCGCACGGCGGTATATCTTCGCGTAGTAGGCGTCTTCGGTAACTTTTAAGGCGACATTTACCCTCTCTTTCACTTCCGTAATGTCCATGACTGTTCGGCTGAGTTTCAGCGCCGCTCTTTCGTATGTTCGGATATTCCAGATGGAGATATCCCTCTTTTCCGAAACTTCGCTATAGGTATCGGCAAGTTCCTTATCGAGCACCTTGTCGTAGTATCGAAGTTCGAGAAGCTGAGCCTTGGCAAACTCCAATATGTCGAGTACGTCGGTAGAATCGGACGGTTCTATGACGAGGGCGCTGTCGGTGTGCAGTACCACGAGGTCGGATGGGAAGTAGCTGAACCGGTTTATGTTTATTTCTTCCTTTTGCATATGGCTAACCTTGTTTTTCTCGCAGAGGATAAGCCTTGAAGGGTCGAATACCTTTCCAAAGTCGGCAGAGTCGGCAGGAGGCGAAACATCTTCGAGCAGGTATGCTGTAAAATATTCGGCAAACTCCTTTTTAATGCTGATGTTCTTAACCGTATCCCCGGCAATCTGCAGAAAGGAATGAATATACTCTATGGCTTTTGAATCAAGGCTTGTGTCGTTATCAAGTTCGAAGGCGGTTTCTTCAATATCGTGAATGCTTGCGGATGGAGGTATCTCGATAACAAAGGATATCGAAAGTACCCCGAAATCGAATGCTTTCGCGATAACGCCGACATTCATATTGGACCCGAAAACCATTTTTTCAAATGATTTCATCTCCATTGAAACAGGGGGGTTCGGAATTTCCAGAACCTTCATGTTCGGTATTTTGTTGAACTTCATTCTGCGGGCATCCCCCTTCAGAAGCGTTTCAAGAGCGGTTAGGTCTATTGACCAGCCGATATCATGGAGGCGGTAAAGGAAAATCTTCCCCTTCTTTATGGATATCATCTTTCCCTCATGGCGTTTTGAAATTCAACAATACAAAACATATACATCAGATTCCAGCTATATTGTTGCCTTTACGGGATGATAATTCAACTTTGTGTGAACCTCCAGACGTAGGCAAGCCTGTAGCGCGGAAGCCGGCCATATACGCGGAAACAGCCGATGAAAAGAGGCTTGATCGCCGAAGTCAGATGTGTTGAATGTCTTCTTTGACCTTCTTCTTTACAATGGTAGCGGCGGCCATCTTCACTTTTGGGATCAGTATTTTTGCGGTCGTTTCGAGCCCTTTGTAAAGCTGAAGGTCTTCCTTGTCCACCACGTCTACCGCGCCTATTTCTTCCGCCCTGAACCGCTGTTTGCTCCCCTTTTGAGCCACGGAGCTAACAATAACGACCGGCTTTGGCATATGGATCATAAGCTTTTTCAGGAATGTAACACCGTCCATTTTCGGCATGATTATATCCAGGGTAATAACATCGGGATCCAGCTCCAGTATCCTTTCCCTCGCATGGTACGGATCCTCCGCGTCGCCGATCACCTCAATATCCTTGTCGGTATGAAGAGCATTGGTGATGATCTGCCTGATGGTGGATGAATCGTCGACAACAAGTACCCTTATCTTTCTGCTGGCAAGAGCCTTTTTCTTCTGTTCAAGCTGAAGGGTCATTTCCGAGCGTTCGATAAGTTTTGACTCTATTTCGCCTTTTTCGGTGTCGAAATAGATCTTCCTACCGTTGTTGCCTCCCACTTCCCATGTCTTGATCTTTATTCCGTAGTGATCCAGCAGAGTTTTGGCAAGTTCGATATTCTTTTTACCAATCCCTTCCCCGGCGCTTAGATGTCCAACTACAGCTCCGCCGCCAAAAACGTGCGCCTGAAGATTTTTTATATCCGGGTCGAGTTTCATCATCATCTCGACAAGTTTTTCAGTCGCATAGTCGCCGTACTTCCCTTTCATGGATTCGACCTTTTCTCCGGTAGGGAGCATGTAGTGGTTTATGCCGCCGTATTTCATCTTCGGGTTATACAGGCATATAGCAACGCAGGAGCCGAGCAGGGTGGAAAACATGGCAGGATGCTTGGAAACGGCCATTTCACCCGGCAAAATAAATACATTCTTCTTTTCCATTATTACTTCCTTGCTAAAAGTTATTGCTCTGATTGTTCAATTATACCGTTGATGTCCAAAATCATGGCCAACCGGCTACCATCATATACTGAAACCCCTTCATACGGAGACGGTTTTCGCAAAGTCTCAAGCCCCAAATTCTTGTAGATGATCTGGCGTTGACCTATAACCATATCTACCATCAGACATACTCTTCTCCTCTTTTGTTGTACCAGCACGATAATCGATTCATATGGATCAGTATGATCCGATTTGACTTTGAAAAGCTGGTGAAGCCGAACCAGTTTCAGGATTTCCCCGCGCCTTCGGATGATTTCCGCTTTCCCCTCCACGGAAGAAATTTCACCAGGTTTGAGCCTGAATGATTCTATGACCAGTTCTATAGGGATAAGGAATACAGACTTTCCAACCGAAATGGCGAGACCTTTTTTTACAAGCGTGGTTTGTGTGAGGGGGAAACGTAATATGATCTCAAGGCCCTTTCCGATCTCAGTATTGATAGTTATATTCCCCCCCATTTCCGTGATGTATGAATGTACGATATCCATTCCAACACCTCTGCCGGATGTTTCGGTGATAGTGCTTGAAGTAGAAAATCCGGGGACGAATATGTAGTTGAGGATTTCATTTTTCGTAAGAGTGCCGCCGGTGACGCTATCAAGCAGTCCCGCTTTGATGGCTTTCATTTTCACTTTTTCCGGGTCAATACCCCTGCCGTTATCCTTTACGGAAATATTCATCATCGTATCGCCGGCGGTGGCGGCAATAGAGATCAAACCTTCCTCGCTTTTTTTTGACGCCAGGCGCTCCTCGGGAGTTTCAATTCCGTGATCCATGCTGTTACGCAGCATATGGACCAAAATGGTTTCGAGTTTTGGGACAAGACTCTTGTCTACCATCTCCTCTTCACCGCTGAGAGAGAGCCAGACCTTTTTACCCAGAGATTTCTGCTCATCCCGGATGATTCGAGGGAGTTTCTGGAAGGCTTCGCCAATCGGCACCTTTCTGATGTCGTAGAGATCCGAAGAGAGTGATTCAGTAAGTTCCTGGAGTGTCTGAGTAGCATCCCTGATGCTGTTCAATTGCCCCTTAAGGTCGCCGTTGCCGCCAGCGATCGAATTTTGTATGTAGTTGAAGAACTCCGAAATCGTCACCAGTTCGCCGGCGGTATCGATAGCCTTGTCGAGTTTCGACTGGTCGACCTTGATCTGCCTGGAAAGTGATGGTTCCGCAGGCTCGGGGCGTTCCGGTTTCGGTACTGCTAGTTCGGGGCCGGATTCGCTGTCTGGCTCAGTTGTTGGCGCTGCCTCTGTTTCAGCTCTTACTTCCGGTTTTACCCTCATCACGCCCTGTTCATATTTTGCGAGCGCCTCTTCGACTATTTGGGCAAGTACCTCGTCAAATCCGCTCTCATCGTGATAGAACATTTCCAGCTCTTCGAGAAGGTCATTAATAAGCTGAATCTGCTCTTCCTGCCCTTTTTCCTCGTGCTTTTTCAATAAAAAGTCCAAATTTGTGGTGACGGCAGAGTATTGCTGGTCGGAAAGGTTCCCTTCATTAACCTCCTTGACGATGGTTTCAAGGTTCGTGATCTCGCGGGTGACATCTACCCCTTTGCATAAAATGGTGATGGCTTCGGTTTTTGAGGCCCTTCTGTCAGCCAGGAGGTGGGGGGCAACATCCTGTATCAAGGTGAAAATATCCTTTAACGGCTGGTTGGTTTGAAGTTCCAGCTGAATCTCCGGGTGTCTCATGAATATCATCAATTCCTTGCGAAGATCGGCGCCGGCCCCACTCTCTTCCGGGGAGAGGACGCTTGAGACCTGCTCAAGAAAAGATTCTTCCTTCCCGGTCAGGGAACCTTTGGCAGAGCTGTCCGTGAGCCGGGAGAACATCATCTTTATGTGGTCGTTCCCCTCAAGGAGGAGATTGATGATATGCGTAGTGACCTCTCTCTCCCGTTTACGGATCTTGTCAACAAGGCTCTCCATCTGATGGAGGAAAAGCTTCATCTCGGAAAGACCGAAAAGCGAACTGTTCCCTTTTAAGGAGTGCAGGCTCCTGAAAATATTATCGATCGCGCTTTTGCTTGTCGGGTCGCGTTCAAGATTGATGACATCTCTTTCCAGATCGGAGACAAACTCAGAGGCTTCTGAAAGGAAGGCGTCAAAAATCTCCTTTTCCGAATTTTTGGACATACTTTATGGAACTCTATGTAATTTCAAAATATACTTCGCCTGCCGAATATGGAAACGGTTATTCCACGTTTTTTCAATTATTGTTTAAATTTCACTTAAACGTGTATATTATATCGTCTTTTAGTTAATGAACATAAGAATGGATAATTCATTATTTTGGGTTTGGCGGGCAAACTGGAAAATTTTCAGAAGTGACGAAACAGTACAATACAGATTGTAAGTATTTTATAGTTTCTTTCCGTTTTTAAAGAGGTAATCAGGTTGGCAAAGCAGTATTGGCAGGCACGGATTGGGCAAAATATTGAAGTGGCACAGCTTTTATCCGGAGATGAGGCCATTCTGGAAAATATTGAAAAGTCGGCGGATGTAATCGTAAAAGCATACCAGGGGGGGGGGAAACTCCTTCTCTGCGGAAACGGCGGGAGCGCCGCTGATTCACAACATATTGCCGCTGAACTTGTGAGCAGGTTCTACCGGGAGAGAAAAGCCCTTGATGCCGAGGCTCTGACGGTTAACAGCTCTTCCATCACCGCTATCGGGAACGACTATTCCTATGACTCGGTATTCTCAAGGCAGGTGGAGGCAAAAGGACGGAAAGGGGACGTCCTGATAGGTATCTCAACAAGCGGGAATTCCCCGAATGTTATAAAGGCGATTGAAAAAGGGAACGAGATAGGGATGATTACGGTTGGCCTGACCGGCTCAAGGAAAGAAGCGGCGATCAACAAATCAGCTTCAATCGTAATTGGAGTTCCATCCAGCGTAACCCCCCGTATCCAGGAAATGCATATTCTGATTGGGCATATGATTTGTGAGTATATTGAGGAGAAGCTGTTTCCTTGAATCTCTGACGCAAACAAGGAATTGTTTTACGGGTGACCGGAGAATAATTCATAGCTCATAACATAAGGATTTTGGAGTTAAAGAAAATGAAGTTCGTCGACCTCTCGGCACAGCAAGGCAGAATAAGAAGCGATATTGATAGGCGGATAAACGCGGTTCTGGAACATGGGCAATACATCATGGGGCCGGAGATCGCCGAACTGGAGAAAGCCCTTGCGGACTATTTAGGAGTCAAGCATGCCATATCATGTTCATCCGGTACGGATGCGCTTATGATGGCGTTGATGGCACTCGGAATCGGCCCTGGGGATGCGGTAATCACAACACCCTTTACGTTTATCGCGACTGCGGAGGCTGTCAGCCTCGTGGGGGCAACGCCGGTATTTGCCGATATTGATCCAAGAACTTTCAATATCGACCCAGCCAAAATAAAAGGGGGAATTGAGTATGCGAAAAAGAGCGGCCTGATCCCGAAAGGGATTATAA
Organism: Nitrospinota bacterium; assembly: GCA_029881495.1. Taxonomy (NCBI): domain Bacteria; kingdom Pseudomonadati; phylum Nitrospinota; species Nitrospinota bacterium. Next base: position 118,049 of record JAOUMJ010000007.1, read on the forward strand.
CAGTCGACCTTTTTGGTCTTCCGGCAGAATACGAGTCTATCGAAGCTATCGCGAAAGAGGAAAGCCTTTTCCTTATTGAGGACGCATGCCAGGGATTCGGCGGGGAGTACAGGGGGAAAAAACTGTGCGGATTTGGCGATTTCGCGGCAACAAGCTTTTTTCCTGCCAAGCCGCTTGGCTGTTATGGCGACGGAGGAGCGCTGTTTACAAATGACGACAAACTTGCGCACATTGCCAAGTCACTTAGAATTCACGGGACTGGAGATTCCCAATACGACAACGTAAGGGTAGGGATAAACGGCAGGATGGATTCAATACAGGCGGCAATTCTCCTGTCGAAGCTGGACATTTTCAAGGATGAAGTAGAAGCCCGTCACCGCGTTGCCGCCAAATACACCGAAGGTCTGAAAGGGGTCGTTGAAACACCATTTCTGCCTGATGGAATGCGTAGCGGCTGGGCTCAGTATTCAGTTCTCTCGGACAAGAGGGACAAAATAAGGGGACAACTGCAAAAAGAGGGGATCCCTACAGCGGTGTATTATCCAAAGCCTCTTCACCTACAGGGGGCATATGCCACCCTTGGACTCTCAAAAGGGGATTTCCCGGTATCGGAAAATGCAGCGAGTAGGATATTCAGCCTGCCGATGCATCCTTATCTCGGCGATAAGGAGATCGAATCTGTAGTTAAGGCCATTCACCGCGCTGTAAAAAGCGAGGGTTGATACCTTTCTACATCTTTTCCTTGTATCTTGAATATCCTTCTCTTAATACGATGAAGGTACAATAGCCAAAGAAGGAGAATACGACTAATATTCCCGGTAGAATTACATATTGCTTAAACAGGCGTTTGTCGGTGGAAGGATTGATGTATGAGCTGGTAACCGGCGAAACGATTGAGTATATGCCACCCTGCACGCCGGCCTCGGTTTCTTTATAATCTTCAGAAATTTCAACGCACAATGAGACCCATTTTTTGTAGTCTTCGATGATTAACACGAGCTGTTCTTCAATTTCAGTCCGTAAAGTATCTTTTCGTTCCTTTGTGAATTCCCCTCTGGGATTCTTGATGGTTTCAAGGTCATTTTTCAGAAGGGCAATCTCATATTCGATCTCCGCATAGCTATTTACGCCTTTTAATAGCCTATCGTTCAAGTCCTGAAGATACTGATTGTTTTTGCCAGCTTCTCCCGACCTGAAAACCCTTTCCAAAAGAGAGTCGTCAATGGTAGGCATTTCGCTTCTCATTAAAGGAACACTGTTTCCCGTGGTCGATCTAGCGAATGACGTTGAAGCGGATGTTACGCTTTTGGGGTTCATTATTTTATTAATGGTAGATTCCAAAGCGGCATTGTTTCTGGCAATGATCTCCTTCTCGGCAGTTTTGTCAAAATATTCCTTTTCCAGGTAAAATTTTCTTTTTTCAACGTCTTTATATATTCCAAAGTTTTTAGGTATGGAATACCAGGCACTTAGTTGGCGCGAGAGGTCGTTCTTTACATAGAAGAATGCTTCCTTGAGCGAGATTTTGTGTTTTTTCGAGATTATATTCGATAAATCCCTTGAGGCTTCAAGCTTGTTCATGGCGTCGATGAATAGCTGCAGGTTTTTGTATAGTGTGTCGTAAATATTTCCATATTCAAGCGTCACAAGCTTGTCAAATTCGATGAGCCTCAATGGGTCCGGGATATTGCTGTAGAGGTACTGCTCCTTGAACTTCATCGCCCAGAAAGTAGGGATATCACTCATGACGGTATCTCTCATCTCTTTAGGCCAGTCTTTAATTGCAGCCGTATTCTGGTTTGAATCCATATATATCTGCACCATAGACGGGTTTATCACATGAAATAGCTTTTCCTTGTCATCTTTCTTCTCATCAGCAGGTTTGCCTTCATTATTCGCATCTTTATTGTTTGGATTTTCCATGATAGTTTGCGGTTTATAGACGTTTTTAAAAGATGCGGAAAACGCGGAAATAAAATCGCTCTTTCTTATGCTTTTCAAGCCTGCCTTGTTGTACACAGCTGAAAGTATGTCAGGTGAAACCATATCATTTGGATTGAAGTTCATGCCGTTCGGATACTTCATATCCATAACTCCATTAAACTGTAGCGCCAAATCGACCGAATATCTGATGAACCGCTCATTGGATGTTTTTATCCAGTAAAAAGAGAAAAAGAGAGCTAAAAGCACAAATGTAAGGAAAGCCGCAATCCTTATTTTTCTGGAGTGTTTTAGGAGTGAATTGGCTATGCCGAATAAATCTACTTCATCGCTGTCGTCCATAAAAAGCGCCTGGTTTCTTGTCTGTTCAAAGGCCTGCATTTCACTTCTGGCTGGAAGTTTCTCTTTTTCCTTTTCACCCTTCATGTTTAACTTTTACCTTTCAAGTAATGAATTTTCAATTAAATTGAATTCGCCAATAGCCATAATAAAATCATATATGTCATATTAAAGGAAAATTCCAAAAAATCGGAAAATATGCAAATACCCTCAGTATGAGCATTTTTCAGTAAGTTAGTCTATCATCAAATAAGAAGAAAGATAAAAAATATTTAGTATTCAGTTTTTCATTTCCATTCGGATTGATTAAAACCCAATGTTCAAATGCAAGATATTCCAATAATGTGGAAGTTTTGATGATGAAGGAGAAAGACGCAACGTGGCACGCATGAATCAGGAATCTTATTCTCCCAGGATCTCAGCTCTCTCTTTCAGGAGATCGGCTTTCTTTTTCAGCAGAAACGAAATATCTTTTTGCACAAGCTCGCGCTCTTCAGCCACTAATTCAAGGTTCTGCTTTAGAGATTCAAAAATACGCTGGTTTTGCTCCTTTACGGATATATATTTTTCGTCAATTGATTGAAGGTCCTTGCCTTTTTTAAATATCTTCTCTTCCACGCTGTTTATTGCCTTCTCGTTTTGTAGGTATGCTTCTCTGTCGATTTCGACTCCCTTGGAGGCGAGCAGGGCTATTTCTAGATCATTTGGGTATTTTGATCTCAAGTAGCTAAGGATGATTCCGCTTTCAAACATGTCGCCTGCTTTTTTCATGATCTTGGACGCAGGGACAAGGTCACGATCCCGAAGCAATCCCTTTTCGTAAAATTCGAACAATTCCCATGATGCGAATTGTTGCCTGTAAGTTTTCTTCACTTTGTTGCCCTGCAAATAATAGGCCCAATACCAGCTATCCGAAAACCAGAGATAGGTTTCGCTATCAAGAAGAAGAGCTTCAAACAATAGAATTTCATACTTCTGTTCGTCCAGCAGGACTTTTGATGCTAGAGCTTTATTCATAGCAATATAGAAATTTGATGTGAGATTCAATTTTTCAAAGAATGAAACGTTGTTTTTCAGCGGTTGCACAGATGCGATCTTAACGGAAATCGCGATGAAGAATCCTGCAATAACGATGGCTACAATTTCCTTCCTTTTTTTATCCGAAATTGAGATTTTCGGCAATGCATATATTGAATTGTGATCACCATTTTCCTCTGTTTTAAAGGATTCAAGAATACGGAGAAGGAAATAGATAAAAATGAGGATAATGGGGAGTATTGCCAGTGAGGCGTAAACTCCGAAATGCCTTAATGTTCCCGCAAATATTTCAATAGGTATAATTTGCAGGTCAGGGGTTTTGAAGTGTATAGGGGTGTAATTGAAGCCTACAATCCTGCCGCCGGTATGTTCATTCAGTAACCATTGAAGGACATCGTCATACAAGCCTACTATCAGGAGGATGACCAGAATATGGAATATTGGGCCGGCGGATTCCGGCAACAGCCTTGAAAGTTCCCTGTATATTTTATGACGCATTGAGTGAGAAATAATAAATAGGGATCAGGTATCCGAAAAGTGACACCAGGTTTAATGAAATGAAAAACAGCGCAACTGTCTTTTTCAGGTCAAAGCCAGTGGCGCGCCTTGAAAATTCATTGATCCCGAACATTGCAAATATTGTGATCGGCGCGATGGCATAAGAAAGGTACCTGCCGGATACGCGGTCGACAAGTTCCGGGGAGAAGAACGTAAAGAAGATGGAGATAAATATCACGGATATAAATACGATACATAGATAAATTACCCGCATTTCTGGAGTTTGCCACTCCCCCCTGCTATCTGAAACGATGGAATTTCGGATTTTTCCTGCGACACCGGCGATAACTCCTCCAGAGAAGATCGCAAGTAAAATATAAAAACCGAAGCTCATTTTGTGTATCATCTGGCCGTATGTAAACCAAAATGTGACGAATATTATTCCCAAGCCTTTTATCCATTTGACCAGTGTGAGTAATTCCAGTTTGTCCTGGGTAGAGTAGGAAAAACTGAGCGCCAACCCAAGCCTGTCCGCAATTTGAATGACAGCTTTCGGGAACATTATTTCGCAAAAAACAGCTACCGCCAGAACCGAGATGGCGATGAAACCTATCTTTTTTATAACTTCAATTACATATTCCTTGAAAGTGGAGCCTCTAAGAATAAGCGTAATTCCTGCGAGTACCAGAGGGAAAAGCAGGACAGCATGCTTCTTTGTAAGCAAACCGACAGTGCAAACTGAGATTAGAATTAATATTTCCTCATAGGTTATTTTGCCCCGCTTGATGTAGGCGCAAAGAACGTAAAAGACTAGTGTGAAAACGAGGATTGCCAAAGCGTCCGCGTTTACCACAACTGTCTGGTATGAAATTTGCGGGTGCATCCCGGCAAAAAGAGTGGCCAGGTATGGGATGAAAGAGTCGGACTTACTGTCGAACACCAGGCTTGTCGTGAGGAAGATCATCCATAGCGTTGCCATCGTTATTATCAATGAGACAAACCTGCACATCAAAAGCGCCGTTTCCACAGTTTCAGGATGAAATATCCTTAAAGGCAATGCGGCCAGAAGGTAATATAATGGCGGCCTTGTGCCTGATATATCTTCTGTATGTTGCCCGATAGCCGTTTCCCGGAACAGTGTCGCCATCCTGGGAGGTTTCCTCATTTCAGCCCTTTCCCAGGCATTGGTCTCCGTCATGGAGTTTATGATCATCTCCTGGTTTGACTCTCCCTCTCCGTATCCGGCAAGTTGCAGGACGTAATCAAAGTGGTTTGGTTCGTCGTTTCCGAGCCATGGCGGGATTAGTATCGCGAACACGATTGATTTCACAAGGAGAAAACTGAAAAGTAATGTTCTTTTATCGCTCATCTGCTGCCATTCAGTTAAACTTGTTTCCTCATTTGCGCCTAATAAATAAATATCAATTCAAAAAAAGCCATACGAGACTGATACTGTATTAATCGGAATTATTAATCAATCCCTGTATAGGAAAATTTCTGAGCATATTCGACCTAGACTTTAACACTCTGAAAGGGGAAATCCCCTAAAAAAAGAATCAACCTGTTTTAAAGGATATAGTTACATTCTTCGCATTAATTTTGTTAAAATTTCTAGCTTCGCAAATATAGGAGATACGGAAATGGGAATGACGATTACAGAGAAGATACTAGCCGCCCACGCCGGAGTAGATTCGGTAAAGCCGGGAGAGCTTATAAATTGCAGGGTGGATATTGCCTTGGCCAACGATATCACCGCTCCGATAGCAATAAAGGAATTTCGCCGAATTGGGGCCAAAAAGGTGTTCGACAGGGAGAGGGTCATCCTCGTGCCGGATCACTTCGCTCCGGCAAAGGATATCGCTTCGGCAAACCAGATAAAGATGCTCTCCGATTTCGCCCGCGAACAGGAGCTCACAAACTACTGGGAT